>JBJFAO010000087.1:0-2854 GCA_051887955.1 Christensenellales bacterium | reverse complement strand
CGCCTGATTTTTGATATACTCCTCTACCGCTTGTTTTTTCAAAAGAGCGACGCGCTCTTCTTCGGATACCCGTTCCTCCGCCGAAGGGGATTTTATAGTGACGATAAGCCGCAATACGAGACAAACGAGCATAAACGCCAACGGCAGCACAAGTAAAAGAGCGAATCCCGCGCCCGAGCGGAATGCCTTCAGTATCCAGGTAAGAAACCCGGATTTTTTTACCATCACGGCGTTTATTTCCTTCAAAAGAACGGGACTGTCCGTCGGAGCTCCCTCTTTATCTCCCCTGGTGAGTACGGCGTAGCCTTCTTTTACCTCGTCGTAATATACCCCTTTCACTATGCGGTGCGTTATGGAATTGCCTTTGAGCTCTCCTTCGGTAGCCGTATACGTTATTACCGCCCCTTCGACGAATAAATCGACGTCGGAATCGGTAACCGCCTTGCTTATAATGACCTCTCCCGGCATTAAGGTAGGCGTCATTGAATCGGTCAGAACGTAATAAAAACGGAAGCCGAAAAGCGATGGCGTCGCGCCCTTGCCTATCTGTATAAAAACGCTGACTATACAGCCGAGCACAAATAAAAAAACGGCGACGAAAAACGCCGTAGCTATTCCGCCCGCTATCTTTTTAGTCTTTTTTTTCATCCGAATTGACCTTGCTTTTTTTGAGACGCTTACGCATTTCTTTTTTCAACTCTTTTCTTTGCTTGACTATCTCTTCCCTTATTCCCGGTTCTTCGCGGAAACGGTAAGCTATCTCCAACATCTTACGCATGTGCGCAAGCTCGTCGGCGTACAAATTGTCGGAGAAGCCTTTTTCCAGCTTACGCAACACGGCGTCCACTTCTCTCTCTTTTCCGATAATGGCTTCCATAGCCTTCCTTTCCTGCTCGCTTATCACGTTCAGGCTCTGTTTTATGCCGAGATCTCTCGCCGTCTGCCACTCTTTGCGCCAATATTCCCGACTCTCGTTTTCCATTCTGCGCAACGCAGAGACCTTCTCGTCGGCTATTCTTTCGGCGGAAGCGTTTTCCTCTTCGGCAAGCTTTCTTATCATCTCGCGTTCCGCCTCGCGCGCAGCCGCCTTAGCCTCCTGATCGGCGTTGTATTCTATATTCTTACGACGACTCTCTTCGAGGGCTTTTTCCTCCTCCTCGAATTTTCGTATCGACTCCTCGTAATCCTTTTTCGCCTCTTCGAGTTTTTTACGAGCCTCCTCTTCTTCCGCCTTGAAACGCGCCGTCTTTTCCTCTTCGGCTTTAAGAACGTTTTCCCAATAGAGCCTGTTCTCTTCGTCCAGTCTGTCGCGTTCCGCTTTCTTCTCCGCGGCTATCCTCTCGGCTTCTTCCTGTTTGCGACGGAGCTCTTCCTCCTGCTCGGCAAGAATCCGGAGTTCTCTCTTTCTCTTTTCCTCGTCCTTTCTCGCCAAAAGACGCTTTCTGGCTCTCTCGGCTCTCTCTTTTCTCGCTTTGTCCTTTTCTTCTCGCAGAGCAAGACGCTTTGCAAGGTGCTCCGCCTCGAGCTGTTCTAATATAAGCTTCTGCTTTTCAAGACTCTTTTCCTGCGCGTTGATAATGGCATACTGACGTAAAACCCTGTCCAAAGCCGCGTTCAGCTTGGAAAGCTCCACCGTATTTACGGCGCGCTCCGCGGTAATTTTTTTGAAAATCGTCCGAACCTGCGAAAGATCGAGCTTGAGGGACGGAAAATCGTCCGGAACGTAATCGTCTATGTTTTTCGTGACGTATTGATCTACGATTACCTGCTCTTTTTTCTGCTTGCTCTCCAGGCTTTCGCTCGCCTCGTGCGTGCTCGCTATGGATTGCATAAGGACGGTGTTCAGATAAATCAACGACTTGTATCTGTCCGCAATAATCGGATTCATTTCCACCGTTTCGGTGGTCGTTTCTATCTTGAATTCCGCCTTTTCGCTCGTTTCTATATACTGCCACAAAACGAGCGCTTTCTTAAAGTTGGGATCCTTAAGAATAACGTTGGTACGCTGAATAGGCGGTCTTACCAAAGCGCACGAACGCATTTCTCTCGCAAACGGACTGCCTAAAAAGTCGGAAATAATCTGGTTTATTCTCGCTATACGCTCCAGATCCGTAGGTCCGTTTCCGCCCGATTTTTTTACCACTACGTCGAAAGGGAAATTCGCGTTTCCGCTCATCTTGTAGTTGACTTTGCTCTTATCGATGGAAAACTCGCTCTCGACCTGTACTCCAAGCTCGCCCGACTGCATAGCCGCGTTCTTTATCGCCGTGCTTCTTCTGTCGATAAAATCCCTTATCTTTAATAATAAGGTATATATAAAGCGGTTTTCGTAAATCTCGAAGCTTTCCTCTTTGGAGGTGTTGAGTATCTTCGACGGGATTACCATACCGTCTTTAGTAACCGACGAAATGAGGTTGGTGTGCTGGCTTAAGTGCTTGACGGATTCTACCGAAATGCTCCTCGCCAAAGAAATATCCACGATATCTTCTTCGATGACGATGAATTTTCTCGGATTACGCACGATGGTATCGAGGGCGACTATGCAGTCCTCGATAGTGTCTATCCATTCGGTGGAATAGTTCTTTTTGGTATAAACCTGCGATATCTTGAAATCGTTTTTTCCGCTCTCGATACTCTCTATATACTTAGGATACAGATTGTTTTGTTTGAGCAGATTGAATATCTGATAAACGATTGTCTCGTAGACCTTATTACTTGCCATAGCGTACCTGTATAGTCAAATCAGAACAGCTTCTTCAAACGGTTGAGGTATTCTTTGCACTCGGTCATGTTCTCTTCGCCGAAATGGTCGGTCAAATACTGAATATAGTCGTCAACCTCGTCTCGTATATAA
>JBJFAO010000086.1:0-2868 GCA_051887955.1 Christensenellales bacterium | reverse complement strand
CGATTTTGGACGAAAACTCAAGTTTTTCGCGCGTATGCGCTATATAATTTTTTATGCGGTTTCAATAAAAAAATCGCTATTGACAAATCGACTTGATGTTGGTAACATAGTATTTAGGAAAATTTCTCTTACAGAGACCGACGAATATTCGTGCGGACAAAAAGCGGAATGCGGAGATTATGGCGGAAGAAAAGGAAAATCTTGTTGACGAACAATTGAATATCCCTGCTGCCGACGACGGAAATCCCTCGTCGGAGGACGTCGCTTGCGACGAAAAAGACATTCCGTCGGAAGAGGAAATAATCTCGGTTTCGTTGGACGAGATGACGGATAGCGGCTCGTTGGAAAATTATATTTTACCCAACGACGACGACTCGGAAGAAAAAGCCGACGAGAGAGGAGTGAGCGGCGTTTTCGACGTGTACGGCAGAGAGATTATCGCCGACGTATTCGAGAACCGTCTCCGTATGAGCGTCAACGCCGTCAAAGTAGCGTACGGAAGTATAAAAAACGAGCTTTTGTCCTACGGGGCGAAGAGGCGTTTCGACGACAAGGAAGAGATTTTTACTCTGGGAGAAAAGACCGTGGCTACGCTTTACGTCGAAGGGGATACACTGGTAGTAAAGACGGACGGAAAAAAGCATACGGTAAAAAAGGATAAGAAAGGTCAATCCTATCTCAAAGCGTACGAAGCCGTAAAAAATTGTCTTTCGGCTCTCGGCGCGGTAAAGGACGAAAAGTACGTTCCTACCGCGTATGCGGAGAGATACGCGTTTAATCCCGAAGCCGTACTGCGCGGACAGGAGGACGTTCCGCCCGACGAGACGGACTACACCTCGGAAGATTACGATCCTGTCGAGGGAGAGCTGAAAAGGTCCCCCGTGGATATGATAACGGGCAATACCGAAATAGAGGAACAAAAGGTGGTCCTTTCGGAATTGCAGCAAAAGGTAAGCGACCTTAAGGGCGCGGCGGCGGTGAGCGAGCCGATAGTGTATTTCTACAACGCGGCTCTCAACGACGAAAACAATCTTGCTTACGTCGACGTACAGCAGGTGCTTAACGATAAGTTCCTCGGCAAAATGCTGCCGCAGATGTTTTTTGCGATAGCCGAGAGGAGCGAAAGAATAGTAGCCCTCAATCTGCTTGCAGTGGAGCATACGGCAAAAGTCGCGGACGGAGATCCTGGTAGGCTTTACGTCACGCAGGCGAGCCCCGTGCTCCTTACCAAAGAAGAATCTAAGGCAAAGCTTATCGAAAAGTCGAAGACCGACAACGGGAACCTCTGCCTCGCTTTTGACTGCGCGATGCTGGAGACTCTCGGAGAACAGGGCAAAGCGGCGATAAGAGAGCTTTCGGAAAACGGCGTTCAGATAATGATAGACAATACCGAAAACGCCGGACTGAAAATATTGACGGAATACAGCGTTGATTTTCTGCGTTTCGACGGAAGATACTATTCGGCGGAAGACGACAGGAAGACCGCCCACCTCGATATCGTGGCGGGGTACGCCAAGACTCAGGGTATACCTACCTGCGTTTTGTACGCTTCCACCGTCAAAGAAACGAGGTATTTCCTCGACCACGGGATAAAGATAGTCGAAGGGGATATCGTGGGCGTGCCGGTGAGAATCGTCGACAACGCAATAAGAGGAGCAAAACGTCTGCCGAAATAATACTACGGCGGAAATACGTATAATCTGCCCTACGGGCGCAATAACAGGAGCTTAATGATTTACGGAACAAAAAAGATAGTCAATATCGTAAATAGCGGAACTTGCCTGACGACAGGAAAGGTTCTTTTCGTTTGCGAAACACGGAGGCGCCCTTTCCGATAGACGACAACCGTTATTGACGATAACAAGACAACAATATACTTCCGTAAATCTTAAACTAAAAAAACAAAAATATATAAGGAGAAAACAAAAATGAAAACTATGAAAAAGTCCATGTTTATTACCACCATAATGATGGTAGTACTTCTCGTGGTCGCTCTTTCTACCGCAACCTTCGCATGGTACACGGCGCAAGCAAACGTTACCGTGACGAACACTCTCGTTACCGCGGCGAATTCGACGTCGGCTTCTTTGGCTATCGACAAGACCGCCAGCATAGCTTCTACCAACTCTTCCGTCGATTTGACGATAGTAGGTAGCTCCGCTAACGACACCGTAGCGCCTATGGTTCCTACGGCGGCTCCCACTGCTACCGATGACGGTGATTATGCTGCTTTTGTGGATAGTTTCTATCAGCAGAGCGTAGACAATGCGAATAAGTTTAACGGAAACGGAGTGGCTGTCACTCCCGCCACTATCAAAGGCGTAAAAGCCGGTGACTCCGCAGCAACTAACGAAACCGAGTTCTACGTAATTAACACCAACAGAGACAATGCTACCGCCGATATCAAGGCTACTCTCACGATTAAGGCTGACGGTTATATGCCCGATACCACCGTTACCACAGAAGAAGCTTTTAATGACAAGAAAGCTACTTTATTTACTAAGAGCGGAAATACGTTTGTCGCTGTCGCTGATGATGCGTCTTATTCGGACGCGGAGACTTATTATAAAGCAAACGCTAATATCGCTAAGTTCTTGCGCGTAGCTATGTTTGTCGACGGTAAGTACGTCGCTACCTGGTCTGGTGATACTATAGATGTTGCTACCTATCACGGTACTATAACTAACCAAGCAAACGCTACTACGTCTCTTTCGCATTATGACGCTAGCGCTAACGGTGCTCAAATATCCATCGGTTCTATAGCCGCTTCCTCCGCGAAGAAGGTTCAGTTCGTAGTTTGGTATGACGGCGTATTGCTCGGCAATGCCGACGCCGGAGCAACCGCTCAGTTCACCGTATCTTTCCAAT
>JBJFAO010000085.1:0-2868 GCA_051887955.1 Christensenellales bacterium | reverse complement strand
TAACGCGACTGCCAGAATAAAGGTAAAGCTATGAAGGATACGCGACTTTATTTTCATCTAATATCCCCTCTTGATTCTCTTGACGGCTTCTCTTTCCGCGCTTCCGTCGGTATATCTTCTGCGACTGCGGAGAGGATTCAGAATAAGCAGCACGAATATGCCGACTACTGCGATTATTCCCGCCGAAACTATTACGACGAATTCGTATCTGAATTCCGTTTTAGTAAATACGACCTGTCCCGACGAGGAGGTATAGAACGTGATATAATCTCCCTCGCGGCTGAATACCACCTCCTGCCCTTCGAGACTGCCCGCGCCCTTGACTTCAAATTCCGCGTTAAGATATTCCTGCGGTATGGCAAGGTACACCTTGAAGCTGTCTTTTATTATCGTGTCCGCTCCGTTTACCTTGACGGTATATCCCACTACTTTGGAGTCTCTTCCCGTCACCTTTTCAAAAAAGCTCGTCTTGTACTTTTGAGAATTTACGGTGTTGAATTCCACCGTGGTGCCCGGATCGAATCCGCTCGCGCTGGTAATAAACGAAGAGCTGCCCGCCACGTTGACCTTGTTTGTGGTTATATTGACTTTTCCGTAATATTGCGGAATAACGAGGTCGTAGTTCATCGCCTGCAAACCGCCCAATTTACAGCTCGTTATATCGACGTAATAGCTGCCGACGGCGGTTTCGTCGTTCAACGTGGTCGCAGTCATCTTCAACGAAACTTCGTCGCCGTAAAGCACCCCTCTCAGCTGTCCCGAAATATCCACCGACGAAATTCCGTCGTAAACCTTGTCGCTTACCGTTATATTAGTTACCGTAAGAGGTTTTTTATTGATTTTGAACATCGCCGAAATCTGAGATTTTTCGTAATTTTCGTCGTCGAAATATACCGTTATGTGATAGCTGCCCGCGTCTGTCGGCATTACCGTGTCGTAGCCCTGATATACTATATAGTATTTGACGTTTGCCGGACGCGTGGTTATTATCGGCGCGACGACGGAGCCGTAAATCTGATTTTCCATCGTTTCGCTGTCGAAATATACCTCTTCTATTTTGCCGCTCTCAATTTTGTAAATAATTTCTTTCTTAGCGGAATAGTTCTTGTTTTTCAGCGTAACGGTGGCTTTGTACGTTCCTATCGCGGTAGGCGCGACTCTGCCGTAATATCCCCCGGCGACCGTGGATTCGTAAACGGTATCGTATACTTCGTATATCGCCGTGCCGTTCACGACCTCGTCTTTAATAAGATAACCTTCCTTTCCGTTCGTCCCCGCAGGATATAGCATTATTTTCGCGTCGAGGATTTTTCCGTAAGTGGTAAGATATTGCAGCACGACGTTCTTCTGTCCGTCAACCTCCTCGTAAAAATCAATATCCAACGGCTTTTTATCTATCGTAATGCAGAATTCCGTCGTTTCGGAATAGTAATTGTCGTCCTCTATCCATGCGTGGAAATAGTACGCGCCGACGTCTACTATCTGTCTTTCGTCGTATATATAGGACGGAGATTTCGGATCGTACTCTAAAAACGTAACGTCGTGTCTTACCGTAAGGTTTTCGGGCTCCGTCTTAAATACGGGATATTTGAAGCCCTCGGAATAGACAAATTCCGTTCCGCTTATTTTTACGGTTGCCACAGCCTTGTTTACGGTTACCGTCACGCTACCCGTATAAACGGCGTAATTCCTGTCGTCGGACGGAGTGAAGGTATACCCTACGCGATAATCGCCTGCATTCTTGAACGCGAGAGAACGTTCTACGAATTCGAATTTTCCCTCGACGGCATTGTTAAAACCGTAATAGAACGCTTTTCCGTAGTCCGCGCCCGAAGTGAGGGTGGATTTATTGAGGCTTTCTCCCACCGTTATCGGATTCGCTTTCGGATCGATTACCTCTCTGACGGAAGCTTTTGCAACCACGAAAATCGGACTGCCTTCTCCGTTTATTCCCTTCGACGAGGTAACGTTATAGTTTTTGTCGAGACTCGTTACCGTCACGACGTAACCGCCGGCGTCGATAGGCTCGACCTTTTCGCCGAGCGCATTGGAAAATTCTATTTTTACTCTTATCCCTGACGGACTTACGGTAAAGGTAGCGTATTCTCTTGCGGAAAATCCCGTATAAGCCGCCTGTAAAGAGCTGAACGTAACCGACGCGTCGGCGCGCGCAACCGTAATGGTCACGCTTTCCGTCGCCGAAGAATAGTTGCTGTCGCCGGGTACGAACTCTATCTCGGCGTTCACCGATCCCGCTTCCGGAATAAAGGACGGATTTACCGTTCTGAACACGCCGTTTACGGTTTCGTCGTTATACTTTGCTTCTCCGCCGCCGAAAGAAAGCTCCGACAGGCTCTGTCCGTATTTCAAATTATAGACGGTCTCTCCCTCTACGAAGGAGAAAATCGTCGGCAAAGTCTTTATGGTAACGGCAAGTTTGTTGATTTCGTAAATAAACTCGGCGTATCCGTTTGCTCCGAGAGAATAGTTGCCGTCGGCAAGAACGACTCTTGCCGTATATCTCCCGGCGTTGACGGGAAGAACGTTGTCCTCTCCCATGGATAATACGTCGGAATAATATCTTATTACGTAGTCGATAGGCAACAGAGTCTCGCTGTCCGTCTCCTTGAACGCTACCGAAGGAACGGCAGTTTTGCCGTAATCGTAGGTATAAACGGCGTCCGCTATGAGAATAAGTCTTCTCGGAGACACTACAAAGTCGAATATCGCCTCGCCGAAACTGTTTTCGTCGTCTACCGCGACCTTTACTGAGTATTTCCCCGCGTTATCCGGCAAGCTGCTGCCGTACAAAGAGTCGCTTGCTCCGTATTCTTTATAATAAATAGAATAGTCCGCGCAAGGCTCGCC
>JBJFAO010000084.1:0-2876 GCA_051887955.1 Christensenellales bacterium | reverse complement strand
CAGTTTTTCATTACCCTCGGGATTTCTTTTTTCCGTCAGCGTTTCCACAAATTTGCTTTTTCCCTTTTTATTGGCGTAAGAAGCTATGATTTCATTGAATTCACGATTATAAAAATCGATTTCACCTTGAACAAATTCTATAAAATGCAAAAATTCAATAAAAAATTTTTTTTTGCATTCGTATCCTTCGGCAACGCTCTTGCCAAGCAAAAGCGACGCAACGAAAATAAGGGTTCCTGCCAGAATTTTACCCAACGTCATCTTATCCCCTACCGTACGTTTCTCGATATAGATTTTATGCTGCCCGGATGAGGTTTAGACGATAAATATATCTTGTTGGCAAACAGCCTGTCGAGAGCCGGGCGAACGTTTCCGTCTGCATGGAAAGTAGCCATCACCTTTATACCTGAAAAAATAATTTTTTCCACTGCGCAAAAATCTTCTTCTCCGAAAAGCTCGTCGCAAACGACTATCTCGGGGGCCATGGTTCTTATCGCCGTCTCGAAAGCTCGTTTTTTAGGTATACCCTGTATGATGTCCGCTCTTTTCCCGTGTGAAATAACGAGGTTTTTACCGCATATTTCCGACCTTTCGTCGATTATCAAAAGATCGTGTTTGAGCGACAAACGATAAGCGCATTCTCTCAACAACGTAGTCTTTCCTCCTCCCGGCGGAGAAACCAACAACGTGTTGTCAAAATCGTTCAATAGCTCGTCGGGAAGAGCGGAATAACTCTTTATTTCGTGAGGAATCCTTATACAAAGCGAATAAAACCTTCTGAATACGCTTCTGTCGCCGTTGTTCCAACCTTCACCGACAAGCCCCACCCTTATTCCCCCTGCGTAATCGACGTAACCTTCCGAAATCGTTTCCTCAAACGCATAGCGAGAATTATTAGTAACTGAGTCCACAACGCCTTCTATGTAAGCGTCGTCGGCAACAAACGGCACGAAAAATTCTCCGCAATACGTCTTTACTAAAATTTTTTGTCCGAGTCTTATCCTTATTTCGGTTATTTCATTGACGTCGCATACGTTTTCAACGTAAGGATAGGCGTCGCCCAACATTTTTTGCATAAAAAATACCTCGGAAAATTATATTCCGAGGTACAAAGGATTTATTAACGGTAATTATTAAACTCTGGACATATACGTTCCGTCGCGGGTGTCGACTCTTATTGTTTCTCCTGCGTTTAAAAACAAAGGAACCTGAATTACGTAACCGGTTTCGAGCGTTGCGCTCTTGGAGCCGGGTTGTGCGGTAGCTCCGGGAATACCGGGCTCTGCGTCCACTACTTTAAGCTCGACAAAATTCTGCGGATCGCAACTGAAAGCGTTTCCTTTATAGAAAGCGATATCGCAAACGTCGCCTTCTCTTATAAAACGAAGAGCGTCTTTCACTATTTCTTCATTCAGCGGCACCATATCGAAAGTTTCCGCGTCCATAAAGTAATAGAGATCTCCGTCGTTATAGCTGTAGGACATCTTCTTGCGGTCGATATGAGCCAGCTCGTATTTTTCGCTGGGATTGAAGGTGCGTTCGATTACTCCGCCCGTCATTACGTTTCTTATTTTAGCTCTAACGAAAGCCGCGCCTTTACCGGGTTTTACGTGTTGGAAATCAACTATCACCTGAACGGTGCTATCCAATTCGAACGTGATTCCTTTTCTGAAATCGCCAGCCATAATGTATGCCATATAAAAATCCTCCGAAAGTTTTTCTAAATCTATAATATTATCATATTTTTGGGACTTTTTGTCAAGTTAATAACGCCGTTTTCGCCAAAATAAATTATGTCCTCTATCCTTACGCCGAATTTATCCGGAAAATACAATCCCGGCTCGACGCTGAGCACCATGCCTTTTTCCATGGTTACGTTGCATTTCGGTGAAAAAGTCGGATTTTCGTGTATATCTATTCCCAGACTGTGCCCCAAAGAATGAACAAAATAGCCGTCAAGTTCTTTCTTTCTGAAATAACCGCGAGCCAATTCGTCGCATTCCTTGCCGGTCATCCCCCGTTCTATATTATCGAGAGCAATACTTTGAGCTTCGGCTACGCATTTATAAACCTCCGCGACCTCATCCGACGGCTCACCGAAAAATACGGTTCTCGTCATATCCGAGCAATAACCTTCGTACTTTGCTCCGAAATCAAGAGTAATCGGCATACCTTTACATAACTTGGTTTCTCCTCTGTGCGCATGCGGTTTAGAGGTGTTTTTTCCGAAAGCTACGATAGAATCGAACGCCAGTCCGTCTGCTCCGAAAGAAAAAAGACGAGCTTCCAGTGCGGATGCAAGCTCTCGCTCCGACATTCCCTCGCGAATTTCTCCAAGCACCGCCGAAAACGCTTTATCGGTTATAGCCTGCGCCTTTTTGATAAATCCGAGCTCTACGTCGTCCTTTATCATACGTAATTTCGATACGGCTTCATCTACAAAACAGAAATTTTCCACTCCGAGTTTTTTGTAATTTAAGTACTCCTTTACGCATATCGTAGATTCTACCGAAACAGATTTTATCTTATTGTCCGCAACAAAATCGTTAAAATCCGAAATATTCAGAATTTCCGTTTCGCCACGCATAAATCCGACTTCTTCAAAATATCTCGAATCGGTAAAATAATAGCTTTTTCCTCCGTAAAAAACCAATATCGCGTCGGCATTCCGATATGAAGTAAAATAATACAAATCAGAGGGAGACTGTATTACGCACATATCCCCCGTGTAATCGAGTTTTCTCATAGATTACATTTTATACTTCCGATAACGCTCGGTCAAGCGATATCACCCCTTTGTTTTCGACTTGGAAACCAACGCACCTACAAAGCCAATAAAAATCGCTCCCGAAAGCCCTGCCGCGGCGGCTTTCGTT
>JBJFAO010000083.1:0-2882 GCA_051887955.1 Christensenellales bacterium | reverse complement strand
CGATATGCGTCGGCGTCGGCGTAAACTTGCGTATCTTCGTAAAGACACAATTTAGTATCCTTATTAAAAGCGTCTTGCCCTACGTAAGAAACGCTGCGCGGCACGATTACCGATTCCGCTTTCACGTCGGTAAAGGCGTTTGCGCCGATAGCTTTTACTCCGTCGGCAATACGAATTTCCGTTATACGCCCGGATTTCCCGTACCACGGAGCGTCTTTTTTTGAAGCGAAGTCCGACATTTTTCCGTCGCCTTCTATATTGAGAATAAATCCGTACTTTCCGTTATCGGAAAAATATGCCTTGACAGTCCCTTCCTCGGCGACTAAAGACCAATTATTTTCTTCTTGCTTCGTACATGCGGTAAAAGAAAGGCACGCCGTAATTATCGCGAACGCCGTTAAAACTAACGAAAATTTTTTTAAGCTCTTCTTCATAAGAATACCCCCTTTCTTTCACTTGTGTCGCTAAATTATTTTTCATTAGAATACTTCGTTTGTATTATAACATAAATACTACGAATTGTCTAACCTAATTTTTGGCAGGATATAGCTTCGAAACGCCCGTCTTTACGGCGGCTTCCGCTACCGCTTCGGCTACCGCTCTATGCGCTTTTTTGTCGAAAGCGTAAGGGAGTATATGGTTTTCCGAAAGCTCGTCGTAGGATACGCAAGCGGCTATCCCGTTCGCCGCGGCAATCATCATCTCGCCGTTTATCGTAGTCGCTCTTACGTCGAGCGCGCCGCGGAACAGTCCGGGGAATACAAGCACGTTGTTTATCTGATTGGGATACTCCGAAGAACCCGTGCCCACGATGAACGCTCCCGCGTCTTTCGCGTCCTCGTAAGTTATTTCCGGAAACGGATTGGCGCAAGGAAACAGTATCGGCTTTGCCGCCATGGATTTTACCATATCTTTGGTGACGCAATCGGGCCCCGATACTCCGATAAATACGTCTGCGCATTTTATCGCGTCGGTAAGCAGTCCTCTCGTCTTTCCTGTATTGGTGACCTCGGCTATTTCCTTTTGCGCTTCGTTTAACCACTCTTCGCCTTGACAAACTATCCCTTTTCTATCGCAAATCGTCACGTTTTTTATTCCGAAAACGAGCAAAAATCTCGCTATGGATATACCCGCGGCCCCCGCGCCGTTTATTACCACCTTTACCTCTTCTTTCTTTTTCCCGGCAAGCTTTAAGGCGTTGGAAAGGGCTGCCGTCATCACTATAGCCGTGCCGTGCTGGTCGTCGTGGAATACGGGTATATCCAACTCTTGCTTTAACCTGCGCTCGATTTCAAAACATCTCGGCGCCGATATGTCCTCGAGATTTATTCCGCCGAAAGAGCCGGAAAGAAGCTTTATCGTCCGAATTATTTCCTCCGTATCTTCGGATTTTATACACAGCGGATACGCGTCTACGTCGCCGTACGCTTTGAATAAAGCGCATTTACCTTCCATAACCGGCATCCCCGCTTCCGGACCTATGTTGCCGAGTCCGAGTACCGCCGTCCCGTCGGTTATTACCGGTACGGTATTCCATCTCCTCGTCAATTCAAAAGATTTTTCCGCGTCGTTTTTTATCGCCATACAAGCCTCCGCCACACCCGGCGTATACGCTACCGCCAAATCTTCGTTGCTGTCGACGGGTACGCGGCAGACGGTCTCGATTTTCCCCTTCCATTCCGCATGCTTTTTCAATGAAATTTCACTAAAATCCATATATTGCCTCCGTATTTTTTCTAAAAATATTCTTTATCTTGTTTCGTTTACATTATAACTCCGCCGTGTTATAATGTACAATGATAATATAATATGTATGATATAACAAAAACGCATATCAAACGGACGGGATAATATATGAATTACGAATACTACAAAGTCTTTTATTACGTAGGGAAGCACAAAAACATTTCGCGCGCCGCCACCGAAATGCACTCCAGTCAGCCGGCGGTATCCAGAGTAATACAGAGTCTGGAAAACGAGCTCGGGTGTCGCCTTTTCGTGAGGACGAAATCGGGCGTAGAATTTACCAACGAAGGAAAAACCCTCTTCGGATACGTACAAATAGCCCAGTCGCAGATATCGAAAGGGGAAGAGGAGCTGAATCGTTCGGTCAATGCGGAGAGCGGCACAATTCACATCGGCGCTACCGTAGCTTCTTTGTACGGATTTTTGTACGACGTATTGGACGAGTTCAGATCGTTGCATCCGAAAGTTAAAATAAAGATAAACACCGGCTCGAACAACGGCACGATAGAAAAATTGCGAAACGGTATCTACGACATAGCCTTCGTGTCCACGCCGTGTAAAATTTATAAAGAACTCAACTCGTATCTCGTGCGCACGTTTAACGATATTCTTATCGGCGGCAATAATTATTCCGAGCTGAAGAATCGCGTGTTGCCTTTGCGGGAATTATGCAATTATCCTTTCGTTTCTTTGCGCCCCAATATGCAATTGCGGGAATTTATCGACGAGTTTCTGATAGAAAACGACCTAAACGTTTCTCCCGACGTAGAAGCGGACAACGTCGGTCTGCTGCCGCATATTATTGCCAACAATTGCGGTCTGGGATACGTTCCGGAAGACATGGCTCAACCGCTTATCGAGCGCGACGAAATTTTCCGCATCCGCACGGAAAAAGAATTGCCTCCGCGATATATCTATATGGTTACCGATCCGCACCATCCGCATACGAACGCCTCGCGAGAGCTTGCCCGTATGATTATTAAAAAACACGTCGAAGAAAAAACCGACGGAAAAAAGCTTCGGCAAAGTACGGATAATCGACTATAGCTTAAACAACGTAAATTCCGTTACAAAAAATAACTCGTCCGAAAAACACGGACGCGTTATTTTAACGCAAGTAGCTTATTCCTCGAAGA
>JBJFAO010000082.1:0-2899 GCA_051887955.1 Christensenellales bacterium | reverse complement strand
GAATATTTTTTTCGAGATGCTCTCTTTGGTCTTTTTCAGTCCGGATTTTATTTTGTCAAACAAGCCCATATTTTACTCCTTTGCCATTTTCAAAGCTTCGCTGAGTTTAACCGAGAAGAATTTAGAAACGCCTTTTTCCTGCATGGTAATACCGTACAGCTCGTCGGCAAGCTCCATAGTCGGCTTTCTGTGCGAAACTATGATAAACTGCGTCTTCGAGGAAAACTTTTTCAGATATTTTGCGTACGTATCCGCATTGTTGTCGTCCAACGGCGCGTCGACCTCGTCCAGAACGCAGAAAGGCATCGGATGCAATTTTATTATTGCGAAAATCAACGCGATCGCCGTCATGGCTCTTTCTCCGCCGCTTAACAAATCTATATTCTGAAGGCGCTTCCCGGGGGGCTCTGCGGCTATTATTATACCTGCGTCAAGCACGCTCTGCCCTCTCTCTATTTCGAGATCGAGCATACCCCGTCCGCCGTCGAACAGCTCGGTAAACACTTCGGCAAAATTTACCTTTATCTTTTCGAAGCTTTCGGTAAAATTGGTTTCCATTTTTACCGTCAGATCCTTAATCGTCTCTTCCAGCGACTCTTTAGCCTCCGTGATATCGTCGTAATGAATTTTCAATTCGGCGTACTCTGCGTTCATTTCCGCGAGATCGTCGATGGCTTTTTCGTTTATTTCTCCCATCGCGTTCAACTCTCTGCGAAGCTGTTTTGCAAGCTGCACACCCTTGGCGTCGTCAAAATCGGGATCCTTAAGCTCCAACGCCGAATTATAATCCATTCCGTAATCCTCAAAAACTCTCTCTTCCGCCGCCTTGATATCGCTTTCTATACGTTCGAGCGCGGATTCCGCTTTTGCCTTAGACGCGGAAAGAGCCGATATGTTTTCGCTCGTTTTCTGTTCGTTGCGGCGTAGATTTTCCTGTTTTATAGTGAGCTCGGTTTTGAACCGTTCTATTTTTTCTATCTCCTGCTGTACCGCGACAAGCTCCTCGTTGCCCGTCGTCTCCGCCACCAAGCTTTCCAGCTCGGATACTATCCTGCTTTCGTCGGCGCAAAGAACGTTTATCTGCACTCCCGCGTCGAGAATTTCGCGATTGAGCCGGGCTATGGTTTCGGCGGATATATCCATGCTGCGTTCTATCGAAGTCAGCTTCTCTTCCAGCTGCTTTCCGCGCGCTACTATTTCTATCCTGCGAGAAGATATCTCCTCTCTCTCTCTTTCCTTAAGGCGAAGTTCCGCCGCCAGCCTTTCTCTCAAGTCGTTGGCATTAACCCTGTCTCCCGACGCGGAATCTATTTTTTTGCTTTCCGTCTCGAAAAGGGTGTTGTTGGCGGCAATTTTATTTTTCAGATCGGATATGCTCTCCTTAAGCCTTTCCGTCTCTCTGACAAGACGCTCCTCCTCTTTAAGCATATACTCTTTTTTCTGCTCGCAGACGGTCAGCTCCTTTTCGGTCTTTGCGATAATGTTGACAAGAACGCTCTCCGTATCCTCCATTTTGCGCAAATCCTTTTTATACTCATCCAGATCCTGCGACAACACTTCGAGAATATGCTTGTCGTTGGCGAGTTTACGCTTCGCGTCGGCAAGGTCGGCTTCCACGCTGAGCATTCTGGAGTCCGCTCCTTCTTTCTTTCCTCCGCTTACCGTTCCGTTCACGGCATAATGAGCTCCGTCGAGAGTGACTATTCTGAACGCGCTGCGATATTTTTTCGTAAGATAAACCGCCGTATCCTTGGTATCCACCACGACCACCCTACCCAAAAGGGTTTCTATCGCCGGTCGGAAACGGCGCTCGTATTTAACGAGATCCGCCGCTACTCCGTAACAACCTTCTTCGTCGAGAGCCTCGAGATATTCGTCCTCGAGAGGTCTCGGTCGCATCGCCGTAAGAGGCATAAACGTTCCGCGCCCCCCTCTGTTGACGTTCAGATAATCTATAAGAAAACTCGTATCCTTCTGATCGGCGGTAATCATATTGTTTATATTGCCGCCCAAGGCGACTTCTATCGCCGTGGAAAACTGCGACGGAGTGGAAATAACGCCGCCTATTACGCCGAGAATTTTTTCCTTGACGGCGTTGTCTTTTCCTCCCATAAGGAATCTGACCGCGGAATCGTAAGCTCCGTAATTGTTTTTACTCGCTTCCAGATATTCGACCTTACTCGTCAATTTTGCAACGGTATCGCGCAGCTCGTTGTATCTGTCGCGGGTATCCTCGCAAACGGTGAATTTTTCGGCGTACTGCTTTTCTATGTCTTTTTTTATATCCGCCTTTTCCGCGCGGTCGTCGGAAAGCCTCTTGTGCTCGGCAAGCACGTCGTCAAGCTTCTTACGCACGTCCCTCAATTCCGCCGTTTTCAGACCGAGAGCCTCTTCGTTTTCCTCCAGACTGCCTTCCATAAGCGCAATTTCCGCTTTTATCTTAGAAAGCCCTCCGTTTATCTGTCCCCAGGTATCCGCATTGGACAACAACATCTCGTTGGTAACCTCAAGCTGTTTACGCTGTCTTTCAACCGCCGAATCCGCTTCCTTTAATTCCGTCGTTATCTCTTCTTCCGCTTTCTTGTTTTCAACTATCCGCAGTATGGTCTGCTCCTGTTCTTTGCGGTTTGCTTCGCGACTTGCGGTATGATCGGATACGGCGGAGCTTTTTTTCGCGCTTTCCGCTTTTAATCTGTCAAGATTTTTACGAACGTTGTCGAGCTCCTGCGCTTTTAATTTGTTTTGTCCGTCTTTTTTGCTTAACGCTATGCTCAATTCGAGCTTTTCGTCGATAAGACGCTTGTATTCGTCGTCGGAGCTCAATATCCTTTCCTGAACGGAAGCGTACTCCTCCGCCAATTTAGCCTGCTGCTCTTCCGCTTCGGGAAGACTGAGAGAC
>JBJFAO010000081.1:0-2918 GCA_051887955.1 Christensenellales bacterium | reverse complement strand
CAGAAAGAGGACGCCCTCGACAAAAAAGAACAGGCTATGGACAGCAAGCTCGAAGCGGTGGAAAAGACGAAAGCCGCGATAGAGCAAAGGGAGCAGAAGCTCAAGGAGATGGAGGCTGAGCTCGGGACGCAACACGAAAAGATGCTTGCCGAACTCGAAAAGGTCGCCGGCATGACGACGACGGAAGCCAAAAACATGCTCATAAACGAAATAACAGACGACGCCAAGCGCGACGCGGCGGTTATGGTAAAGGATATCGAAGCCAAAGCCAAAGAAGAGGGAGAAAAGAGAGCCAAGAACATAGTCGGACTCGCGATACAGAAATGCGCCGTCGACCACGCGGCGGAGACTACCGTAAGCGTAGTCGAGCTCCCCAGCGAGGAAATGAAGGGGCGCATAATAGGTCGTATGGGGCGCAATATAAAAGCTCTGGAATCGGTGACGGGAGTGGATATAATAATCGACGATACTCCCGACGTAATCACCCTCACGGGCTTCGATCCCGTCAGAAGGGAAATAGCCAGACTTACCTTGCAAAAGCTCGTAAGCGACGGCAGAATACACCCGGGCAGAATAGAAGAAGTGGCGGACAGAGTGCGCAAGGATATCGAAAATCAGATTAAAGAAGCGGGAGAACAGGCCGTGTTCGACGCGGGACTTTTCGGTATTCATCCCGAAATAGTCAAGCTTCTCGGCAGAATGAAGTATCGTACCAGCTACGGACAGAACGTACTGAAGCACTCTTTGGAGGTATGCTTCCTCGCCGGACTTATGGCGCAGGAACTGGGCGCCGACGTAAAAATCGCAAAACGCGCAGGTCTTTTGCACGACTTGGGCAAGGCTGTGGACCACGAATACGAAGGCACGCACATTCAGATAGGAGTAGAGCTTGCGCGTAAGTACAAGGAAAAGGAAGAGGTCGTACACGCAATAGCCGCTCACCACGGAGACGTGGAAGCAAAGACTCTGGAAGCCATTATCGTGCAGGCTGCCGACGCAATAAGCGGAGCACGCCCCGGCGCGCGTCGCGAATCGCTTGAAAATTATGTAAAACGTCTTGAAAAACTTGAAACTTTGGCAAACTCGTTCGCAGGAGTAGATCAATCTTACGCTATACAAGCGGGAAGAGAAATCAGAGTAATCGTAAAACCGGAAGTGGTCGACGACTCGAAAACGGTATTTCTTGCTAAAGAAATAGCGCAGAAGCTCGAGTCGGAGCTCGAATACCCCGGTCAAATCAAAGTAAACGTAATAAGGGAATTG
This sequence comes from Christensenellales bacterium, assembly GCA_051887955.1. Classification (GTDB taxonomy): domain Bacteria; phylum Bacillota; class Clostridia; order Christensenellales; family DTU072; genus CAG-1782. Next base: position 1,655 of record JBJFAO010000081.1, on the reverse strand, counting down.
CGAAGCGTCGAATACGCGAGATAACTCCAATTCGTTTTCTTAAAAGGAAAAAAACCGCTCTTAAAACGGGGGTACCCCATAAGAGCGGTTTTTTATTCGTTTGAAACGGAGAACGGCGACGTAGCGAGAAAAAACCCCGAAATAATTTCGGGGCAGGAAAAGAAAAGGAGTATATAAAAAGCTGAAGATCGGTTGTCCGCGCTTAATTTATTTGAGAATAATAGTCGTAATAAAATGGGAAAGAGTCGTTTTCGGTCAGGAAATAAATCTCCCCGTCGCGTATTACGCACATGCGTCCGTTTCCTCTGTCGCCGGAGCGAACGGATACGTTTTTTATCAGCAGCGTCGTCTGCTCCGCCGAAAAACGCCTGTTAAGCTTTCTGGCGAAACGCCGTTTTTTTCTTTCTGTTTTGGTCGTGCGGCTTTTTTTCATATCGTAGCTCCTTATGCAATGAGGGTAAGCTCGGGATATTCCTCGCAGAGATATTTTCCCGTTTCTTCTTCGGTAAGAGAACAGGTCGCGCCGTTTCTTATTATTATCATCATCGGACAACCGTCGTTTCGGACGGTATCGTCTTTGTATCTCGGTTCGAACACGGGACAACCCTGCCAATCCTTCAAACGCACCACCTTGTCGTAGTCCAAAATTCTGGCGAAAAACAACGCCATTTTTCTGAATTTTTTTTCGCTGTAAACCGTTGCTTTCATTCGTTACCTCCGAGTTTTGTTTTTGTAATGCCATTATAATACGATTTTCGGAAGGAGCAGTACGTTTTATTGTACACCCAAGAACGCGTTTTCGGGCGTTGAAATATCCGAGGCGTTATGGTATAATTTTATAAAACAAAGTACGGAGGTGCGAAATGAAAATACTCGTAGCGGGGGCGGGAATCGGCGGTCTGTACGCGGCGTATCTTTTCGGGAAAAGAGGTCACGCCGTTACGGTATACGAAAGGGCGAACGGTCCGGAAGAAATGCGTTACGATTGGCACGACGACGTGAATCCGGAGGCGTTTTTAATAAGAGGATTAAAAATACCCGAAGGGAGCTTCCCGAAAAAAGATTGGACCTTTATTTCTCCTTGCGGCAACGTGCTTGAGATGAGACAATCGGAAAAGAACAAGGATTTTTCCATAGAGAGGAGGGAGATAAACAAATATTTGTGCGGACTCGCCTCGGAATACGCCGACGTGGTTTTCGGCAGTACCGTAAGCGGAGCGTACGTCGACGGAGGAAGAGTCGCCGGACTTTGTTTTTCCGACGGAAAGATAGAAAAGTGCGATCTCGTAATCGACTGCGCAGGGGTTGACAGCGCGGTAAGAAAGAGTCTGCCCGTCACGTTCGGTATAGACGGAGAAATAGAGAAAGAAGGAGTTTTTTGCGCCTACAGGGCGTTTTACGACGCGGTTGAGGGAGAAAAAGCGGAGTACAGCAACAAGGTTTATATGAAGCATTGCGGCAAAAACGGTATTTCGTGGTGCATTGTCGACGACGATTCTACGAAGGTGGACGTACTCATCGGAAGGATAGGGAAATTGACTAAAGAGGAGCTGAGGGAGGCGTTGACCGAGCTCAAAAAAGACAATCCCGTTCTCGGCGAAACGGTAAAAAGAGGCGGAATCGTCTGTAGAATACCGGTAAGACGACCTCTCGAT
>JBJFAO010000080.1:0-2967 GCA_051887955.1 Christensenellales bacterium | reverse complement strand
CATAATATAAGGCTCTTTTCCGTCAAGATAAAGCGCGCAGTTTATCCCAGCCATCAATCCTTGTCCGGCAGCTTCCTCGTAACCGCTGCTTCCGTTAATCTGTCCGGCAGCATACAAGCCTTCGTACTCCTTGACGGCAAGGGTAGGATGCAGGCATCCGCAATCGAGACAGTCGTACTCTATTGCATAACCGTACCTTATTATTTCGGCGTTTTCCAAGCCCTCTATGCTGTGAAGCATTTTTTCCTGAACGTCGAAAGGAAGAGAGGTGGACAAGCCCTGAACGTACATTTCGTCGTTGTCTTCCCCCTCCGGCTCTATAAAAATCTGATGTCTGTCTTTATCCTTAAACCTTACTATTTTCGTTTCTATCGACGGACAGTATCTCGGTCCGGCGCTCTTTATTTCTCCGTTGTAGAGAGGACTGCGGTCTATATTGTCCAGAATTATTTTGTGGGTTTCGGGATTGGTATAGGTAAGATAACAAACGGCGTCGTTTCTTACCTTATTTTCCGTCATTTCGCTGAACGGATATATGTCATTATCTCCGTATTGAGGCGTCGTTTTTGAAAAATCAACGCTGCTCCTTTTTACTCTCATGGGAGTGCCCGTCTTGAATCGCCTTATCGGCAACCCCGCTTTTATAAGGCTGTCGGTAAGCTTTTCGGCGCGAAGATATCCTTGCGGTCCGCATTCCTTTATATAATCGCCTATTATTATCCTGCTTTTTAAGTAAACACCCGTGCATATAACGACGGATTTCGTCGAATAAACGTCGCCGAGCGCCGTCTTTATTCCTACGACTTTTTTTCCGTCGAACAATATTTCTTCGACTTCTCCCTCCAGAATGCGGAGTTTTTCCTGCCTTATAAGAACGTTTTTCATCAAACGATGGTATTCGTCCTTATCTACCTGATTTCTTAACGAGTGCACCGCTACGCCGTTGCCTAGGTTAAGCATTCTCGTTTGTATGGTAGCCATATCGGCTATTACTCCCATTTCTCCGCCGAGAGCGTCTATTTCCTTTACTATATGCCCTTTCGCAGTGCCTCCGACGTTCGGATTGCAGGGCATAAAGCCTATGGCGTTTATGCTCAAGGTTATTAAAAGAGTTTCGTGTCCCGTCCTTGCGAGAGCTAGCGCCGCCTCTATCCCCGCGTGTCCTCCGCCTATTACGACGGCGTCAAAATCTTTTCTCATTTTTCAATCACCGCCGTTATCGGTCCGTCTATATCGAGTTTTAATTCCATATGCTCGCCGAATCTGCCCGTTTGTACGGGTATATGCTCCGACATGCTTCTGACGAAAAATTCGTACATCGGTTTGCTTATTTCTCCCTTGGCTGCCTTTCCGAAATCCGGTCTGTTGCCGTGTAAACAATCTCCGTACAGTGTAAAATTGCTGACTATCAACGCGCTTCCCTTTACGTCTGCGCAGGAGAGATTAAGCTTTCCTTTTTCATCGTTAAAAATGCGCAATTTGGATATTCTTTTCGCTATCCAGGCTATCTTTTCTTCGTCGTCCCCCTCGCAAAATCCGCACAAAACGAGCAGACCTCTTCCTATCTTGCCGACAATTTCGCCGTCTACCGTCACCGACGCGCTTCTTACTCTCTGTATTACGCACTTCATCTTTTTTCCTCTATTTTCCCACGCAGAACCGTGAGAATATTTCGTTTATTACCTCTTCTCCGACGCTCCTTCCCGTTATTCTTCCGAGGGAAGAACACGCCGAATAAATATCAACAGCTATACATTCGGAAGGAAGTACGTCGTATCCATTTATAGCGTCGTCTAAAAAACCCACGCACTCCTTCAACGCCGACAAATGTCTCTCGTTGGTAATAATTCCCGTTTCGAACATATTGTCTCCGTCCAGCATCTTTATTATTTCCCGGGTAAGAACGTCTACGTTTTTTCCCTCCCTTGCGCAGATTTGTATTCCTTCTTTTTTATAAATTCCTATGTCGGTTTTATTTACGGCAAACACCGTCTTTTTGCCTTTTACAAGCTCTTTTAATTCCCGTTCTTCCTCGTCGCTTGCCGTAGAGTCGGCTAAAAATACGATAAGGTCCGCCGTTTCTATCGCTCTTTTACTCTTCTCTATTCCTATTTTTTCTATTTCGTCGGCGCCCTCTCTTATCCCTGCCGTATCGAGAAAATTGAGCTTTATTCCGCTTATCTCAACGCTTTCCTTTATTACGTCGCGGGTCGTGCCGGCTATAGGCGTCACTATCGCTCTGTCCTCTTGCAATATAGAATTGAGAAGCGTGCTTTTTCCTGCGTTTGGTATACCTATTATTGCAATATCGGCACCGTTTTTTAATATTTTTCTTCCCGACGAATTTTTTATAAGCTCGTCGCAGAGGCTTTTCGCTTTCGTCAAAACCTCGTATGCTTTCGGTTTTGTTTCCTCTTCGAGTTCTTCCGGATAGTCAAGCTTTGCCTCTATCATGGCCGCCGCGCTTACGAGAGCCGTTTCCGTTTCTTCTATACCTTTAGTCAGTTCGCCCGTCATTAATTTGTAGGCGTTTTTTACCTGTCCGGAAGTTTCTGCGTTTATCATATCCGCCACTCCCTCCGCTTCTGACAGAGTCATTTTGCCGTTCAAAAAAGCTCTTTTGGTAAATTCTCCCGGTTCTGCCGGGCGCGCTCCTTTATCCAAAAGCAGTCCGAATATCGCTCTTGTTACTCCCGATCCGCCGTGACAATGTATTTCCGCGACGTCCTCTCCGGTATATGATTTAGGCGCTTTGTAAAACACACAAAACGCCTTTTCTGAAAAATCCTCGCCTTCTATCGTACCGAGGTACATTCTGTTGTATTCCCATTCCGATCCGACGCTTTTCGAGCGGAATATTTTTTTTACCGTCGCGTGGGAATTATCTCCGCTTATCCTTATTATATTTATTCCCGAAGGCGCGCCCATACACGTGGCGACGCCCGCTATAGTGTCAGCCATTAAAAT
>JBJFAO010000079.1:0-2967 GCA_051887955.1 Christensenellales bacterium | reverse complement strand
AAACAGCCCCCTCTCTGTCGGGGATTATTAACGCTTCGTCGTACAGGGTTTCGGGAGAAATAACCGACGAGCAGGCGAGTAAAATAAACGGCATAAGAGACTATACCGTAACGAATAAAAAGACGGGGGAAACCAAAGAGGTCGGCGAGCTGATTTATTCCGTAAAAGCGGAAAAAGAAAGTCTGAACCTAACGCTTGCTTTCGGCAACGTGAATTTGAGAATCGATATGCTTATCGAGCAGTTTAACGCCGACTTCGGCACGCAATATTCCGTAACCGACGCCGTGCGCGAAAGACAGTATATTAAGGACGGAGAAAAGTTTATTACGGCGGAGGAGTATCTCGAAAAAATATGCAGGGCAAGGTTTATATACAAAGAACGGACGACGGTGTAAGATACGCCGAAACCGACGAAACGGGGAGATTGTCGAGATGTTTGTTTTTGTCCGACGACGATCCGACGGGAAGCGTATACCGCGGTAAAGTAGTGCGCGTCACCGGAGCGGGCGCGTTTGTCGATATAGGCAGAGAAAAGAACGGCTTTTTGTCCGACAACAAGAAAAGGCCGGGGGATTACGTTACGGTTGAGGTAAGCAGAGCGGAAGACGGCGATAAGGGTTGTCTTTTGACGGAGAAGCTGTCTCTTGCCGGGAAATACGTCGTGGTGACGGAAGGCGAAACGCGATTTTCAAGAAAGAGCCCGCTTGGAGAGGAACGGAAAAAGGAAGCTGCCGCCATCGTAGGGAAAGGGGTGGTTTTCCGCACCGCTTTCAACGAAAAAACTTTCGAGTCGGGCATAACGGAAGCTGAGACTCTGAGAAAGAAACTGGAAGAGATAAAAAAGAGCGGAGAAGGATTTTTTATCGGGTTGATTTACAGCCCGGACGCAGAAACCGTCGCCGAGAACAATTCCGATAAGGCGCGCGGAGATTTTTGCGAAATAGAAGAGGAAATAGCCTCTCTTGCGCAAAGGAAAGTGGTCGTAAACGGAGTGGAGCTCGTTTTCGACAAAACCGAGGCAATGACGGTCATAGACGTAAATTCACGGCTGAACGCGGCGAAATACAAAGACGCCGAGGCGTGCGCTTTCGCTACCGATCTTATCGCCGCGGAAGAAGTTTGTCGTCAGATAAGACTGCGGAATATAGGCGGGATAATAGCCGTTGATTTCGTCTCGGTAAAAAGTAAAGAGAAAATCGAAAAAATAAAAGAAAAGCTGTCGGCATGCTTGCGCTGCGACGACGTAATGGCTAAAGCGGAATTTTGCGATAAGTTGTGCGTGGCTCTCGTCTACAGGACGAAAAGGTATTCTGAGTTAGTCTTAGGATAATAAGCGACCTTTTTAGCCAAGTAACGACGTTTTTTGCCCTATAAAAGGCGTTATAATCTGCTCTATGGAAATAAGGAAGAGCGGATTTTTTAATAATTGCGTCGTTTTATTAAAAAACGTAGGAAGAGTTTTCAAAGAACTTTTCTTTTTGTCCGCATTGGTTTTTTTTACGGCGACCGTATTTTTGGCGGCGTTATTCGGGCAGACGGAGAATTGCGCTTACGGAGCGGACGCACCCTACGTTACCGTAGGTAAGGACGTCTGGCTTATGGATATCGATACGGGCAGAAGAATATTTCTTTTGCCGGAAACCTATTACGCCGTTATCGACAATATCGACGCGGAATATTATTACGTCACTTTCAACGGCGTCAGCGGTAAAGTATATAAAGAGAGCGTCTCCGTCACGGGGTATCATACGACTGCGCCGGGAACGGTGCAGGAAATCAAAATCGCCGCGCAATATCAGGTCTTTACCGAAATAAAGCTGAAAAGCACGTTGGAGGGCAAGGGAGAGGACGTCCTCGTGCCTACCGACGCGAGTATGTATTTTTTGGGGAAATATCCCTCCGACGAGCTATGGTACTACGTCCGTTACAACGAAAACTGCGGATACATAAAAGCGGAATATACCTCGAATCCCGATTTGCAGACGGGAGTTTTTACCCCTGAAGGACCTTCGCCGTCGGAGCCTTTGCCCGAAGAACCTCAGAATGGCGGAAATCTCGTGAAAATACTCGTCATTACCGGAGTATGCGTGGCGGTGGCGGCGGTTCTGATAATTTTGTTCATACCGAAGAAGAAAGGCAAGGGCAGATATTATTATGAAGATACCGAGCTGTAAACTCGCAACGGGCGCAATTTGAAGCAGAGGGAAAAACTGTTATCGCAATTTTCTTAATACAAATTTAATTATATATGCTATAATAGAGCTATGAAAAGAAAGATAGCTCCGCTTTTTATGCTTATAGCGCTATTGTCGCTCGTTTTATGCGCCTGTTCGGAAGCGAGCAGCCTGTCGTTTGCGTACGAAAGCGTGACGGTAAAGGTTGAAGAAACCTTTTCTCCCGAGATAAAGATTTTTCCCAAAAAAGCCGAATACACTCTTTCCGTCGAGAACGAAACGATAGCCATAGTGGAAAACGGCGCGATAAAGACGTTAAAAACGGGAAAAACGATTATAAGAGTAAAATCCGGCAAACGCTCCGCGGAGTGCGTCCTTTACGTAGTGTCGGGAAACGAGTGGATATCAACCGATCCTATCGTAACCACGAAGCATACGGTAAGTTTTCAGATATCCAATTATGCCGAATACGGCTTACAGACGGGCACGCTCGATTCCGTCGCCGCAATCGACGGAAGCTTTCTAAACGTGAACGAACCGAATATTCACGGCTACGCGGTTGATTGCTGGTACGTAGATAAGGAATGCACAAAAAAATTCGATATGAGTACGCCGATAGTATCGGATATGATTTTGTACGGTAAAATTTCTCCGAGAGAACAGGGGTACAACATAATAAACGGACTCGTAGTCGGATTATTGTATAAAAATCTGCCTCACGAAAAAATCGATTTACCCGAAAAAACCGCGGGAGGGGAAACGATAATAGGAATCGCGGACGAAGCGTTTTATA
>JBJFAO010000078.1:0-14947 GCA_051887955.1 Christensenellales bacterium | reverse complement strand
GACTCGAACCGCTGACTTTCTCCACGTCAAGAAGACACTCTACCAGCTGAGTTAATACCGCGCGTTAAGATTTGTGTGCGTCGATACCGACGGAACACGTTTACTTTGATAATAATAGCATAAAAAAATTATTTTGTAAAGGTTTTTTAACGGCAATTTGAGGCGGTTTTTGGGGGATAAAAGATAGCTCCGGCAGACGCCGGAGCTATGCGAGCAGAAAGGGAATTTCGTTTAGCGTCGTCAGGCTACGAAATAAGTTTTTACGTCGTCTGCGGTGAAGGTAATATCCGCGGAAGTTTCCGCGCCGTCGCGTTCGAAGCAGACGGTAACGGTATCGCCGGGTTGCGCCCAAAGCAGAAGATCGCTCAGAACGTAGCTTCTGTCTACCACAACTGTTTTTCCGTTGAGAGAAGCGCGGAGAAGAATATCTCCGGCTTGGAATACGCCGTCGGCTTTGGAGCCCGTCGTTACCGAGTCGACGACGATTTTTTCTTTAATCGACGTTTTGCCCGTAGCTTCGTCAAAGACGGCTTTTGAAGAGTCTATCGTAGTGGTGACGCCCATGAGGCATTTGTATACGGAGATTTTTGAAGCGTCGGTACAGTTTTTGAGTACGTTTTCGGCGACACCTATCGCGATGGATTGCGGAATGGCATAACCGATATTTTCGATGGTGGTGCTGCTGTACTTGGCGTTTACTATTCCGATAAGGCGACCGTAGCTATCGAACAGACCGCCTCCGGAGTTGCCGGAGTTTATCGCCGTATCCACACGCATTACGCGGAGAGGATAGCTGTTTACTCCGTCTACTTTCACAGAGATTTTTTCGCTGTCGACGCTTACGATTCCGCTCGTAACGCTCATGCCTTCGCCTGCGGGGAAGCCGATTGCTATTGCGGTTTGTCCTACGACGGAGTCTCCGTCTGCTATTTCCACCGCCGTTGCGTCGGAGTTTTTGAGGAATTCGCTGTCCGACACTCTCAATACGGCGATATCGTAATATGCCGAACCGCCCACGAAAGTCGCGCTTATTTTATTGTCGGCGTATTGGCTTCCGTAAAGATATACGTTTATGCTGTCGCTGATACAGTTGGGCTGGTTGCTGTTAGCGTCGTAAACCACGTGGAAATTGGTTATTATCACCGCGTTGCCCGACGAGTCGAGCTTGTAAATCACGCCCGCTCCGCCTGCCGTATAGGACTGTACGGTTTCGGTAATCTGACCGGTAAACATGTTCATTTGCTTTACGGTTCGGGTAAAGTCGCTTATAACGGTGACCGCGCTGCGGATAGCTTTGGAAACGGCGTAGGTGCTGTCTGCCGACACGTTGGCGTGCAGATAGTCCTCAAGAAAATCAAGAAAAGTTCCCGTATAGCCGTTGTCGACTGCCGCCGTATAGACTTCTTCGATCGTTACGAGATCTTTTCCGTCCTCGCCGTCCACTCCGTCGACGCCGTTGGCGCCGTCGCGACCTTTAAGGCTGGCGAGCCACTCTTCTTCCGTCCCAACGAACCCGTTTTTGACGGCTATGTCGTAAGCGGAAACGTAAACGGTTTCCGTAGCGTTCGCTTCGTCGCAGGCGAACAAAACGCAAGAGAGAGCAAGGATCGTTATTATTACCGCAATGATTTTTAATTTCTTATGCATAATTATCTCCATATAAATATATTGTAACTCATTTTCGGTTTTTTTCAACGTTTACAATATGAATTTATATCGTCAACCTTAAAAAAACTTTAACGTCGCAAAATTTTTTTGAAAAATCCCGAAAGCTTATAGGGGGGAGAAAGAAAGTACGCATATTGACAAAGAGGCGGTTTTATAATATACTCATAATATTTATTAAATCGTTTCGGAGGGACAATGAACGAACAGCTTTCTTTGAACGAACAGCCGCAAAAAAGGTTTTTCGGTTGCACGGGAAATATGTGGGTTTATGCGCTCGGCGTTATGGGCATAAATCTCGCAATCGGACTAATAAACAGCTTTCAGGCGGAATTTTTCAACAAAATAATGGGAGCTAATCTTATAGCTATCGCCGTTATTATTCTTATTGCGAAATTTATAAGCGTAATAGCCGATTTCGTTATCGGCAATCTTATCGACAGAGCGAGATTCAAATCGGGCAAAATGCGTCCGTGGATTCTTATTTCCGCTTTTCCCCTCGCCGTATTTACGATGCTGTCTTTCGTATACGTACCTTTCGGCAACGAAATCGGGAAATACGCGTACATAACGTTTATATTGGTACTCTGGAACGTGAGTATGACGCTTGCGGATATTCCTTCTCAGGGTATGCTGTCGCTCGTGTCGAAGAATCCAGAAGACACCAACAACGCGGCAGGGATAGCGAACATGCTAAAGAGCCTTGCCCTTGCCGTTTCCGGTCTGTTTATTACAGTAATGTGTATGATAGTCGGCGTGGAAAAAGCCGACAAGACGGTATATCTTATTACCGCGGGAGTAATGAGCGGAATCGGATTGGCGTTTCAGTTGTTTATGTATTTTAAGTGTAAAGAGCAGGTCGTATCCAAGACGTCCGCCGGAATGAGCTTTAAGGAAATGTTCCGCGAGCTGAAGCAGAACAAACAGATAATGATCGTATTTTTGACGTATATGCTCGGTTTCGGCAGGAATATAGGCTTGGGGATAGCCGTTCAGGCGACTTGCATTCTTTTGCGCGACGGATTGGATCTGAGTTTTATAGGAATGGGCGTGCTTTACGGCGACGCATGCAGCTGGGCTATAGGCATAACCTCCGCGATTGCGAGCACCGTCACCATAGTGCTTAACCCCGTGCTCAATAAAAAGCTCGGAGAAAAGAGATATTTTATTATCGCGGGTATGTACGGTTTTGCGATAAGTCTCGTCTCTTTCCTTTTGTATACCTTCGGCGGAGCGGCGTTCCGCTCTATATGGGCGATATGGATATACCAGTTCGTTTTCTCTTTTGCTTACGGACCGAACGGATATCTGCCTATGGTTATGACGGCGGATATAGTCGACTATCAGGAGTGGAAAACCGGCAAGCGTACCGAAGGAACGCAGTTTGCCATACTGTCGATGTCCAACAAGCTCAGCAACGCTCTCTCCGTATCTTTGGGAATACTCTTTATCGGAGCGATAGGGTACAGCTCGAGCGATTACGCCGCGGCGGTGGACGCCAACGCGATACACGCTTACGTTACGGACGCCATGCAGGTGAAAGCGTGGGCGATTTATTTCCTGTTGCCCGGGCTCTGTATGCTTGCCAGCTCTTTGGTGATGTTCTTCTATAAAATAGACGAAAAGACCAAAAAAATAATGCGCGCGGAGCTTGCCGAACGCAGAAAAGACGCCGTCGCCGAACAGGAAACGACTGCGGTTGCGCCCATAGAATAAATAGAATATTTCATACGCTTCGACAATATAATTTGTCGAGGTGTATATGAACGATTTAGCCGGAACAAACAAGTCCTTCCGTTACGAAAACGGAAAAACAACTGTGAGCGGAGTGACGAACGTAATCTCCTTCGACGAAAAGGAAGTCGTTTTGCGACTTCACGATTGTCTGCTCACGATTAAAGGCTGCGGCTTTAAAATGGAAGAAATGGAAGTAAAAAGCGGTTTGTTTACGATGAACGGCAATATCGCTTCCATGGTATACCATGAAAAAGCCGAAAAAACGAGCTTTTTTAATAAAATCTTCAAATAGAGATGTTTTCTACGTTCAATCAGCCGTATCTGTCCGCGATATTTTTGTCGGGAGGACTTACGGCTTATCTTTTTTACGAGCTTTTTTATACGGTAAAGGCATTTCGTATCGCGTTGGGCGCGGAGGACGAAACGCTGTCGAACGGAGGAATAACGGGTTTTTTTACCGATTTTTTATCGGTTGTTTTCGCGTTTTTTATATATATTTTTCTCAGCGAAAGATATAACGACGGCAAATTGCAGTTTTTTACCGCTTTTTGTTTTTTGACGGGAGTCGCGGCGATGAGGGCGGTTATGAAAAATACCTTGCGTAGGTTTGTACTTCTTTTATCTCGATTTTTGGCAATAAAAGTAAAACGCGTCGTAAATAATGCGCATAATAAATTTTTATCCGCTCAAACTAAGGTAAAACGGAGGTACTATGACAGACGAAATAAAGAGTTACGACGTAGAGACGGATTGCGCGACAAAAAGCGACGTAAGCTTAGGCTGCGGCGAGTGCGAATGCGGAAAAAAGGCAGAACGGTGCGATTCTGATATAAACGAAGAAGAATTGCAGGAAATTTATCGCAACGCGGTGCTCGGCAAAACGAGCGTGGAAATCATACGTCCTATGAGTAAGGACAGAGGCTTTCGCGATCTTCTGACGAAGCAATACTCGGGCTACGACAATATCTCCAAAAAGATGGAAGACTATGCCGTAAGTATAGGAGTAGAGCTTAAGGATCCTACCGGATTCGCCAAAGGTATGATGTATTGTACGACGATGGTGAACACCGTCAAGGACAGAACGAGCTCCAAGCTTGCCGAAATTATGATACAAGGTATCAATATGGGTATCATTTCCCTTACGAAAATAAGCAACAGGCTGGAAGGAGAGGGGAAAAGCAACGATTTTGTAGACGAAATGAGCGATTTGTTGCAGGAATATCTGGCTCAAACTAAAGCGTATCTGTAAAGAACGTTTTTTACGGGGAAGGTCGTATTAAAGAGAACAAAATCCTTTTACTCTTGCGGGTAGAAGGATTTTGCGCATAAAAAGGAGAAAACGGTTATGTTCCGTTGCCGTAAGCAGTCGCGGGACAAAGATAAAAATCGTTACATCATTTCTATCACCATTTTATCGGCGATAAGGGCGATGAGCTCTCCGTTGGTGGGTTTGTCCCCGCGGGAATATATTTTTATACCGAAAATTGCGTTTATGTTTTCTATTTTTCCGCGACTCCATGCTACGTCGATGGCGTGTCTTATGGCTCTTTCAACCTTGCTGGGAGTAGTCGAGTAGTATTCGGCAACGGTCGGATAAAGCTTTTTTGTTATACTGTTTACGATATCCGGTTGGTTGATTGCGAGTTTTACGGCGGTGCGCAGATACTGATATCCTTTGATATGAGGGGGTATCCCGGCTCTTATAAATATGTTGCTCAATTTTTCGTCGACGGAACGAGATGAAGAAATGCGGTATTTTTCGGGAGACGGGAGAAGAGAATATATAACCGCGGAAACGTCGTTCAAAGAATATGGTCTGGCGAGAGCTCCGCTGTGTTTGTACGAGGAAATTATCCTTTCGTGTTCGGGGATATTGTCGTAGACAAAAATAATTTTCGTTTCGTCGTCCCGAAGATCGTCGTATACGGCGCGGAATTTATCTACCGACAGGTCTAACACCGCTATGTCGAAGGGAAAGTCGCGGTCTAAAAACTCGTCGTCGGAAAACACCGATACCGAAAAATTCGTTTCGTTTCGGAAAAAAGCGTTGATTCTGTTCCTCATAAGAGGGTCGTGTTCGCAAAAACAAACCTTTACGTCGTTCATAATAAGTAGCTCCAAAAAATGTATTAAGGCGGTAAATTCCGTCTGAAAATATCGTAACATCGCAAAATAAGCCTTGTAAATGCGATATTTAGCCACATATTCGGAGATAGTGTCAAACGGTGTCGAAAAAGAACGCAAATAAAAAAATAGCGCGTTTTATCGGGATAAAAAGGAACCTGTCGCGACGCTGTATTTTGATAGTATTGTAAACAAAATCTCCCGTAGATGACGAAAGGTTTGTCCCTTCGGTCGCTACGGGAGAATTATTATAATGTAATAACGTCGTTTAGGCAGAAGAAAATACCGATTTACAATTCCATTATTTTTCCGTATTCTTTATTTTCGAAAGGACTTATGCTGTAAAGAATTTGTTTGTTTTTTGTAGTGAAGCGAGCGTATTTTCCGTCGGATAAAAATTCTATTGCCGTGCCGGTGTATTCGTATCCGAGGGCGCTTTCTTTACCCGAAGAAAGGGTGTGAGCTCTTCTTCCGCATATTAAATTGGGATAGTGCGCGCCCGTAGCGAGGCAGTCCGGAGTATCGTCGTTAGATTCGCCCGTATATTCGGCGCGATAAAACAGAGGCCGTCCCGCTTCGTATCCCGATTCGGTCAAAAACACTTCGTGCAGATGCCCCGACAACATTGCGTCGAGACCGATTTCGTTGAGGCGTTCGTTTATTGCGACGAGGGATTCGAACATATACGTTCTTTTGTAGCTTATAAAAGAGGTGGGAACGTGGCATACGCCTATTTTGTATTCGACTCCGTCCGCTTCGTATTCGTCGGCTTTGTCGGCTATTATTTTGTCGAGGAAAGCGATCTGGTCTTTTCGGTAATCCTCGTAAAGAGCGGTATTATAAAATTCTTTCCATTCGTCATCATGGTCTTCTCCCATGTCAAGAACGACTCCCCATACGTTTTTCAATCTGAACGTATAATAAAATTTTTCGTTTTGGCTACCGACATAACGGTGTAAGGATTCCGAATATTCACATTTCAATTCGTGATTGCCGCGAGCAAAAACTATCGGAACGGAGCCGTTCGACGCGCGGTGAGCAAGCTCGAGTATGCGATTTTGGGAGGAGGAATCGTTCAGGTAGTTTACGTGGTCGCCCGCCATTACGATGAAGTCTGTTTTGTCGCCGTAGTAGGAGGCCGCCTTTACCGCCGAATTTATAAAATCGTGAGTATCGGCGATTACGTAAGCCTGAATTCCGTCCGTTACGTCCACCGGGCGGAACGTATACGCTTTTTTTACCGTATATCCCGACAAGCCCGAAAAGCCTTGCTCGCTCAACATTGCTTTCGAGTTTATCGAATAGCGCTTGCTTTCGTCGAGCGCGCTCTGCGGGACCGTTACCTTGTGGACTCTTTCGGAGGTTCTTTTTTGTCCCGCGTATTCGTCGTAATAGCTTACGCCGTCTATTTCCACCCATCCGGAGCCTTTAACGGCGGTAGTCCAGACTATCTGATAGTCGTCTTCCACCGCGAAAACGGCGGGTTCTCCGTCGATATAGTTTATTCTGAGGGTATCGAGGTCGGTAAATAACAATCCGCCGAGAACGAGTACGGCGCACAGTATTCCGGCCACGATTTTCTTTCCGCGATAATTTGCGTCACCGTGAAAAAACGCCAGATACGTTATTGCGGCGATAAACGCGTATACGGCGAGGATTTTTGCTCCTTCGAGAAGGAAGGTCTTATAATGGGAAACGAATCCGATAAAATATCCCGCGGAAAAACAGAAAGCGATGGCGTTCCATATAAATGATACGGTCAAAACTACCTTTTGATTTTTGTAAAATAAAAGGACGAGCGCGACAACGGCTCCCGCGGCGAACAAAACGCCGAGGATATACGGCATCGCGGTAAAAGTAGCGTATCCGATAAATCCGAGTACGGTGTGAGCGGAAAGATAAATTAAAAGAGCGGACAAGCCGAGCACGGCGTTTATTATGAGAGTGATTTTACTTTCCGTAGCTTTATGATAGACGTCCGTTAATTTTTTCATATTTACCTCGTCAGTCGATTTTGATTTTTTGCATTTTGCGTTCTCTGTAAACCGTCCAATATTCGAAGCCTATGCTTTTGGCAAGCTCCGCTCCTTCGCGGTACATTTCGCCGACGCGCCCTACGACGTGGGCGTCGGAGGAAAAACAAACGTTTCTTCCGCCGAGCTCGAAATACCTTTCGACGATTTCTTTCGTCGGCATAAAATCCTTATATTTTACGTTGCTGTTGATTTCGAGAGTTTTTCCCTTGTCTATTATCCCTTTCAGTATTTCGTCTATAAGGTCGCCGTATTCCGACAACGTAAGAGAGGCGTCGTCGAAGGGCGCGTTTTTGCGTACGAAGCCCAAATGCGTTATCGTATCGAAGGAGTAGTCGGCATTTACGCTTTTCAGTACTTTTTTAAGATAAGATGTATACGCTTCTTTTTTAGAGCGATTGTAAAAAAATTCGGGATTGTAGCAGTCCAGACCGTCGGCGGTATGCACCGAATTCAATACGTAGTCGAATTTTTCCAGAGGAAGCCGTTTGTAGTCCCTTTCGGCGAATTCGGAATAGCCCAATTCTATGCCGAGAGCGAGGAAGGGATATTTTTCTTTCATTTCAGATACCGTTTTCATATATTCGTCTACGTTGAGCTGGCGTATGTGGATATACTTATAAAGATAAGCGTAGTCTCGGTCGCAGTGATCGGTAAAAGCCATATATTCTAAGCCGAGACTTTTACCTTTTTCCGCCATATTCAGGGCGGTTGCCCTTCCGTCGAAGGAAAATTCGGTATGAGTGTGCGCGTCTATCATATTACATTTTCTCCGGGGCGGAAATTCCGAGGAGGCGCAAGCCCTCTTCGAGGACGATTCTCGTCGCTTCCGTGAGCATGGCTCTCGCGTTCTTTATTCCTTCCGCTTCGTTAATTATTCTGTTGTTCAGATAAAAACGGTTGTATTCCCGACAGAGGTCGACGAGATAGCGGGCAAGACAACAGGGCTCGTATTTTTCTATGCACGCCTCGAGGACTTCGGGAAAACGGTTCAGTAGGTTAATAACCGTTTCGCTTTCGGGATTGTCGAGTCCGGAATAATCGACGTCTTCGCTTATTGTGCCCGCCTTTTTAATTACGCTTTTACATCTCGCTATGGTATATTGTACGTAAGGGGCGGTTTCTCCATCGAAATTGAGGACTTTGTCGTAGGAAAATACCATATCCTTTATGCGGTTGTTGTAGAGTGCGGAAAAAATAACCGCGCCCACGCCGACTTGTTCGGCGACGAGCTCTTTGTTTTCTAAATCGGGATTTTTAATGCGTATGATGTCGAGGCTCTTGGATACGGCTTTGTTCAGCACGTCCTCTAAAAGAACAACTTTGCCGTGACGGGTGCTCATCGCGCCGTCCTCGAGACTTACCATTCCGAACGGAACGTGTATCATATCCTTTGCCCATTCCTTGCCCATAAGCTCCAGAACCTTGAACACTTGTTTGAAATGGAGGTTCTGCTGATAGGCTACCACGTACAGGCACTTGTCGAAATCGTAAGTTTTTTTGCGATAGAACGCGGCGGCGAGGTCGCGCGTAGCGTACAGAGTAGCTCCGTCGGCTTTTACGAGAAGGCACGGGGGCATATCGTATTCCGACAAATCCACCACCTTCGCCCCTTCGCTTTCCGTAAGGAGTCCGAGTCGTTCGAGTTCGTCCAACACGGGCTGCATTTTGTCGTTGTAAAAGCTCTCGCCGTTATAGCTGTCGAACGTGACTTTGAGCCTGTCGTAGGTCTTTTGCACTTCTCTTAAAGTGATGTCCTTGAACAATCCGAACAGCCGCGTGGCTTCGGGATCTCCGTCCTCTATAAGTTTGAAATAACGGCGCGCTTCGTCGTTAAGGGAGGGATCTTTTTCCGCTTCCGCATGGAAGCGGACGTAAATCTCCGTCAATGCGCCGATACCGCGTTCGAGCAATTCTTCTTCGCTGCACCAACGCTTGAAGGCGCAGATGAGTTTGCCGAATTGCGTGCCCCAATCGCCGAGATGGTTTATTCCTACGGCGTTGTAGCCGAGCTTTTTGTGAATGCGGTAAAGACTTGCGCCGATTACCGTGGTAAGCAGATGCCCTATGTGGAAGGGCTTGGCTATATTGACGGAAGAATAATCGATGCAAACCGTCTTTCCGTTGCTTTCCTTTTGTCCGTAATTCTGCCCTTCCGCCAGGATCTTTGCGATAGTTCTTTCGGCGAGACCGTCCTTGTTCAGGCGGAAATTGAGATAGCCGTTTACCGCGGCGATTTCCGACAAGAAATCAGGCTTTTCGATGCTTTTTGCCAGTTCTTCCGCAATGACGACGGGACTTTTTCTGAGAGCTTTTGCAAAACGGAAACAGGGAAGAGCCCAATCGCCCAATTTCGAGTCGGGGGGCACTATAAGGAAAGATTCCGTTTCTTTGTCCGATACTCCGTCTATTTTAATAAGTTTTGCTATTTTGCTTTTTACGTCCTGTGCCATTTTATTTCCTCTTTATTATATTATTGTTTTTTACGTCGTATATCGTGGCGTTTACGAAATCCGGAGATACGTATGTGGAGGTGACTATGGTCTGTATCCCTTCGAGATGGTCGAATAAAGCCCTTTGCCGGTCTCCGTCGAGTTCGCTTGCCACGTCGTCCAATATAAGCAGCGGGTACTCTCCCGTCGTTTGATAGAAGCTGTCCGTTTCGGCGAGCTTTAGGCTCAACGCCGACGTGCGTTGCTGTCCTTGAGAACCGAATTTTCTTACGTCTATTCCGCCAGCCGATATTTTCAGGTCGTCGCGATGAACGCCTATCGTGGTGTATTCCAGACGGCAGTCCTTTTCAAAGCTTTTTTCGTATAGAGAAAGGAGAGAGCCTTTTATGTCCGTCGGGTCGATTTCTTCCGATTCGTAGTCTAACGTAAGGGTTTCTTTTCCCGACGTAATTTTTCTGTGTCTTTCGTCGGCGAGAGGTCCCATGTTTTCTATGAATTCCAATCTCTTTTTTATTATATATTCCTGTACTTCCGCCATTTTTATCGTTATTATATCGCTCATATCCGATAAAGACGGACTGTTTTTATAGTTTTTCAACAATTTATTGCGTTGAAGCAGCAGACGGTTGTATTCGTTGAGCTTGTAAAAGTACAATTTGTCGCGCTGGCACAGGCTCATATCCATAAAACGTCTTCTGTCGGCGGGAGATTCCTTTATAAGACGCATTTCGTCGGGGGAGAAATAGACCGCGTTAAGAACCCCCATAAGCTCTCCCATGCGGCTTATGGGCAATTCGTCCACCGTTATGCGTTTTTTCCCCTGACCGTCTATTCGTATATCGACGGTGTGGGAGGAATATTTCTTTTCCACTCTGAGCCTTATGCGCGCGTCCCCCTCCGCACCCCAGGTGCGAAGCTCTTTGTCCTTGAGGTTTCTGGCGGACTTTCCTACCGAACAGTAAAATATGCTTTCGGCAAGGTTGGTCTTGCCGACTGCGTTTTGTCCGACAAGCACGTTCAACCCCTCCGCAAATTCGCAGAAAAGGTTTTTGTAGCTTAAAAAGTTTTCCAGATACAGCTTCGTTACTCTCAAATTTATCTCCCGATGTCGTAAGGCGTAACCTGATAGACGTAATAATTGAGCCAATTGTTGAAAAGAAGAGCTCCCGTGCTGCGCCAGCTGAAATCAACTCTTTCCCCTTCGACGAAATAGTTGGCGGGCGGTTTTATATTCAGACCTTTATCGAGGTCTCGCTTGTATTCGCGCAACAGGGTGTCTCTGTCGTATTCGCTGTGACCGAAGAAGAAAAATCTGCGGTTGTCCCGGCTTTTGGCTATGCTTACTCCGCACTCCTCGCCTTCGGCGAGCACGACGAGTTCTTCGTTGCGTTTCAGCGCCTCCTCGTCTATTGCGGTATGTCTTGAATGAGGTATGCGGAAAGTGTCGTTCAGTCCGCGCAAAAGCGGTTCGTATACGGCGAGGGCGCGGTTGTCGAACACGCCGAACATTTTTTCTTTTAACTGCTTTTTGCCGATGCCGTAATAGTAATTCAGGGCGGCTTGCGCTCCCCAGCATATGAAAACGGTGCTGGTCACGTTTTTTTCGGCAAAATCCATAATTTTACATAGCTCGTTCCAGTATTTTACGTCGGTAAAATCCAGATTTTCCACGGGCGCGCCGGTAACGACGAGTCCGTCGAAGGTCTTATTCTTTATTTCGTCGAACGTAACGTAAAATTTTTCAAGATACGACATTTCCACGTTGGTGGAATTGTAAGAGGCAGTGCGAACGAGGGTGACGTTTACCTGCAACGGAGAATTGCCCAGCAGTCTCATAAGCTGGGTTTCCGTCTCGATTTTCGTCGGCATAAGATTGAGGATAGCTATTTCTATCGGACGTATATCCTGCATAGATGCTCTCGCGGAGCCCATTACGAAGATGTTTTCTTTTGTCAGCACGTCGAATGCCGGTATTTCTTTGGGTATAACTATCGGCATAATATCACCTTTTCGAGGCTTCGAGAGCGTTTTTGACGTCCTCGAGTATATCCGCGGAACCTTCGATTCCTATGGAAAGTCTTATCAGGTTGTCGCTGATTCCGCACGCGACGAGATCGGCGTCGCTCAACTGCCTGTGGGTGGTGCTTGCCGGGTGCAACACGCAGCTCCGCGCGTCGGCTATATGCGTCACTATTTTGAACAGTCGCAGAGCTTTCTGGAAACGGCTCGCGGCTTCTCTTCCTCCCTTTATTCCGAAAGTGACCATTCCGGAGGCCATACCTTTGTCGAAATATTTTTGTACGAGAGGATAATTTATATCGGACGGAAGTCCGGCGTATTTTACCCATTCCACCTCAGGACTTTCCGACAAAAGCTTTGCTACCGCGAGAGCGTTTTCGCTGTGTCTTATCATACGGAGATGCAACGTATCGGTGCCGAGATAGGTAAGAAAAGCGTTGAACGGAGCCATCACCGCGCCTACGTCGCGCATGTATTGCGCGCGAAGCTTGGTTATGAAGGCGCAATTCCCGCAATCGCGGGAATATACCATACCGTGATAGCTCTCGTCGGGACGGTTAAAATCCTCGTATCTTTCGCTCGAACCGAAATCGAAGTTTCCGCCGTCCACTATCATTCCGCCCACGCTGCTGCCGTGTCCGTCGGTGTATTTCGTAGTCGAATATATGACGACGTTCGCTCCGTGTTCTATCGGACGGCAAATAACGGGAGTGGCGAGGGTGTTGTCGACGTAAAGAAGCACGCCGTGTTTTTTCGCTATGGCGGAAAGCATCGCAAAATCTGCGACGTACATTGCCGGATTGGCTATCGTTTCGCAGAAAATTACCTTAGTTTTTCCGTCGATGAGACTTTCTATTTCTTCAGGCTTTGCCGTCGGGCTGACGAAACGGCATTCTATCCCCGCTTTCGGCAGGGTGGTAGAGAAGAGATTGTACGTTCCGCCGTAAATGGTGGAAAGGCTGACTATGTTGTCGCCGGCGTGGCATACGTTGAGTACGGCGAGGGTGGTGGCGGACATTCCGGAAGAACAGCCTGCGGCGCCTACCCCTCCGTCGAGCGCGACGAAACGGTTTTCGAGGGCTGCCACGGTGGGATTGGCAAGTCTCGAGTAGAAAAATCCTTCTTTCTTAAGGTCGAAAAGTTCTCCCATTTCTTCGGGAGTATCGTAAGCGTAGGTCGTGCTCTGATAAATCGGCAAGAGTCTTGCTTCTCCGTTTTTCGGGGAATAACCCGACTGTACGCATTTGGTATCCAACGTCGTCATAAAAATTTTTACCTCCGTCTATCTGTATTCCGCTAAGGCGCGAGCTACCTCGCGCGCGGTCTGTTTTTCTTTCAGCGCATTGCGCTTATCGTGCAGTTCTTTACCTCTCGCAAGGGCGACTTCGACCTTTACGAGAGCCTGCTTGAAGTACATTTTGGTTACTATCAGGGTATAACCTTTTTTCTCCGCCTTGCCTGCGAGTCTGTCTATTTCGCGCTTGTGCATAAGAAGTCTCCGCTCCCTTTTCGGATCGGGGTTGAAACGGTTGCCCATTTTGTAGGGGGAAATATGGGCGTTGAGCAAGAACAGTTCTCCGTTTTTTACTATTACGAAGCTGTCTTTCAGGTTCGCTCCGCCGAGACGTACGCTTTTTACTTCGCTGCCGACGAGCTGGATTCCCGCCTCGAACGTTTCCTCTATAAAGTATTCGTGATATGCGCTTTTGTTGGTGATAACAGCAGGCATAGATCCTCCCGTGCGCGCGTGGGCGCACTTATAAAAATATTAACATACAAAAAATTTTTAATCAACACAAAACGAAGCGAAATTGCTTCGAAGAAGCAAGAGCGCGTTTTGCAAATCCGTTTCAGAATAAAAAACGCCCCGATTTTTTATTTCGGGGCAGTCCTTCTATTCCGCTTCTACAAAAAGGGATTACAGATTGTTCTTGAGTATCTGGAATACGAAGAACAAAATACTGCTTACGAGTATTGCGGCGGCGATGATAATGGTCCATCTTTTGAATTTGCCGTCAAGACTGCGCGCTTTGTTTTTACCGAAGAAAGATTCCGCTCCGCCGGCGATTGCGCCGAGATTGTTGGTGTTGCCCTGTTGGAGAACGACGATAATTATCATCGCTATGCTCAAAAGCACCATAAGCACCATAAATATTATCGAAAAAACGGTATAAACGGTATAAGCCTGAACCGCCGAAAGCATCATATTCAACATTTTTACAACTCCTGATAAAGTTTAATATTTCGTTTTGCTATTTTAGCATATAAATATATTTTTTTCAAGCGTTTTTCGTTTGTTTTTTACGGGGGACGGTTTCACGGGAATAAAAAGCGCGTTCCGAAGAGATTTTCGTCTTTGTTCGGGAAAATTGCGGCAGATACTATTATTCACGATTACGGATTCCGAAAAACGCGAATAAGACGCCCGAATAAAGACTTTTATAAACCGTGCGCCGTAAATACGATTGGCGCAAACGGATTTACAGAGGTATATCCGCGAAATATTTTTCGGCGAGAAAAACGGGATGGAGGGACAATTTTGCCGTTCTCAGACCTTCTTCTCCGCAGTCCTCCTCCCTGTTTACGTAGACTACGTCTTTCGCGTAGCGGTTTGCGAAGAGGAAATTTATCATAGCGTAGCTTCCGGAAAACTCTCTCAGAGCCTTTTCGTAGTGGACGTATAAAGTGTCGCCGACGATTTCGCCGAAGCTCGCGGCAATTATCCGATCGCCGACTTTGAGGACTCCGCCGAATTGTCCGATGCTATCCGCTTCGTTGAGTATTCGCAAAAACAGTTTTTTATCCTCCAAAAACATCTTGTTGGAGCTTTGATTTTCGGCGTAGAATTGCTCGTAAAAGATCAATAAATCGGGGATGAGCCCTTTCTCGTACGGGAGAAAAACGTGGTCGGGATAG
>JBJFAO010000077.1:0-15038 GCA_051887955.1 Christensenellales bacterium | reverse complement strand
TGAACACGTCGTTCAATCCGGGTATCACCGCCACGCCTACCGTGAGAGCGCACCCTACTCCGAAGGCAAGCAACATAAATTTGTTTTTGAACAAATCCTTGCGGAATACCGTGCCGTTGAGAGATTTGGCATTAAAGCAATGGAAGAGCTGCACGAGACACAGCGTAATAAACGCCATCGAAGCTCCGACCTCGTGTCCCCAGCTTCCGAAATGCGCGCTGAAGAATACCGCAAGAATTATCGCGGTCTGAATAACGCCCTGATAAACTATATTTATTCCGAAATGTCCGGCAAACAGATTGTCGTCCGATTTCCTCGGAGGATTGTTCATTATGTCGTCGTTGCCTTCTTCCATTCCGAGGGCGAGCGCCGGAAGACTGTCGGTGACGAGATTAACCCACAAAATCTGAATGGGTAAAAGGAATGCGTCTGCGGTAGTCTGCCCCAATATCGAAAACGCCAACGTGACTATAAACAGGCACAGCACCTCGCAAATATTCGCGCTGAGCAAAAATTGAATGGTTTTTTGCATGTTGTCGAATATTTTTCGCCCTTCCTTGACAGCCTCTACTATAGTGGCGAAATTGTCGTCGGCAAGCACCATATCCGCCGCTCCCTTAGTTACGTCCGTGCCGGTTATGCCCATTCCGACTCCTATATCCGCCGCCTTTATGCTCGGCGCGTCGTTTACGCCGTCGCCCGTCATTGCCACTATCTTACCGCGGGCTTTCCACGCCTTGACTATTTTTACTTTGTGTTCGGGGCTGACTCGTGCGTAAACTCTGTATTTGTCCACATCGCGGGCAAGCTCTTCGTCGCTCATATCGGAAAGCTGAGCTCCGGTAACTACTTGCTTTTCGTTATCGCATATTTTCAATTCTTTCGCTATGGCATAAGCGGTGTCCTTGTGGTCTCCGGTTATCATAATGGCGGTTATCCCCGCTTTTTTACACACCGCCACCGCGTCCTTAACCTCTTCGCGCGGAGGATCTATCATTCCCGTCAGTCCTATAAATACGAGGTCGGACTCGTATTCCGTTCCGTCGTCGGGCTTGTACGCGTAGGCGAGCACGCGCAAAGCTTCGGAAGCGAATTCCGAATTCTTTTCGGCGATTGCTTTTTTGTCGTCGGAAGTTATCGCCCTCACCCCTTCG
Source organism: Christensenellales bacterium (assembly GCA_051887955.1). Taxonomy (GTDB): domain Bacteria; phylum Bacillota; class Clostridia; order Christensenellales; family DTU072; genus CAG-1782. The sequence goes on along the minus strand of JBJFAO010000077.1, from coordinate 13,884 downwards.
GAATCGAGGATTCGGGTGCATTTTTCCACGAGCATATCGGGCGCCCCTTTCGTAAACACGATACGTCCGTCGACGGTGGAGTTTACGGTGGTCATAAGCTTTCTGTCGCTGTCGAACGGCACTTCGTCCACTCTCGGATTTTCCCTGTTGAGTATTTCGGAATCGCCCGTCAGATTGTAAAACGCTACGAGAGCCGTTTCCGTCGGATCTCCCATGAGAGTAAACTTATCTCCGTCCCTTTTCAACACGGTGTCGTTGCACAAGGTCATACATTCGAGAAGCCTCTTTTCTCCCTCTTCTCCTACGGAATAGGTCTTTTTGACCGTCATTTTGTTAAGCGTGAGCGTACCCGTCTTATCCGAACAGATTATTTCCGTCGAGCCGAGGGTTTCCACCGCCGGCAGTTTTTTTATAATTGCGTTCCTTTTGCTCATACGCTGAACGCCTATCGCCATAATAATGGTAATTACCGCGGTGAGTCCTTCGGGTATCGCCGCCACCGCTATGGCAACCGCAGTCATAAACGCTTCGATAATCGTATCGGCTATTATGGAATTGTCCCGTTTCATAAACGAAATGCTCGAAAGCACCGTAACGGCGAATATAACTACGGCGATTATTATTACGGCAACGGAAATAAACTTGCCGGTTTTGTCGAGTTTTTTCTGAATGGGAGTGATTTCCTCTCCGCTGTCGGCAAGCATGTCGGCAATCTTGCCCATCTCTGTATTCATCCCCGTACCGGTTACTATCCCTTCCCCTCTGCCGTAAGTGACGACGGAGGTCGAAAAAGCCATGTTGTATCTGTCTCCTATCCCTGCGTCTGCCGCGCACAGGCTGAACGCGTCCTTTTCGCTGGGCAAAGACTCTCCCGTGAGAGCCGATTCTTCTATTTTCAACGACCTGCTGTCCGTAAGGCGCATATCTGCCGGAACGACGTCTCCCGCTTCCAGAATAACCGTATCGCCGGGAACGAGCGTCGCGCTTTCCACCTTGACGATTTCCCCTCCCCGCCTTACCTTAGCGTAGGGCTTGCTCATATTTTTCAAGGCCTCCAAAGCCTGCTCCGCTTTCGACTCCTGAACCACTCCTATTATCGCGTTTATGATAACGATAGCGAGGATGATACCCACGTCGATAAAATCGGAATAGTTCTTTTCCACTATCGCTATGACGGTCGTAACTATCGCCGCGCAAATCAGAATGATTACCATTACGTCCTTAAACTGTTCCAGAAACCGGACGAATACGTTCTTTTTCTTTTCGCCGCGAAGCTCGTTGTTGCCGTACTCCGACAGCCTTTTTTGCGCTTCGTCCGCGCTTATGCCGCCGTCGGGAACGCCGAGCTTTTCTTTGACCGACTCAACGTCGACAGAAAACCACTTTTCTTCCATAAGACCTCCATACCTATTATAATTTAAGAAATGCGGAGAAATTATACTTTCGCCGGGGCACAACCTATCCGTTTTTTTCCGAAAACCGCATTTCCGTAAAAATCTTCTTTTTTTGCAGGCAGATACTCCCGCACTACTACAATTTTCGCTTACAAAAATAAAAAGACTCAATGCAAAACACATACGAATTGCATTGAGTCTTGTTTATCAAGATAAGCCAGACTCGCCTACCGATAGGCGGTGCGAATCAGGATGTTGACTTATCACGCCTCGCGGCGCAAACTACTCCCTCAACGGCTGTTTATTTTAACACAAATTAAAAATAATGTCAAATAAAAAGCTATCGTCTATATCAATATATTGAAATCCTTTCCCGACGATAACCGTTTTTTTACGCGTTTAGCCTTGACTTTGCCGAAAATCGCAATATATAATTTATTTATTCAATATTTTACAGAGGTTTTTATGAAAACGCCCTTCATCACCAAAGAAAAAGCGGAGGAAATAAAAAAATCCTTCCCCACGCCGTTCCACGTCTACGACGAAAAGGGTATCGTCGACAACGCAAAAGAGCTTTTTTCCGCGTTCGGGTGGAACAAAGGCTTCAAAGAATACTTCGCCGTAAAAGCGACGCCGAATCCGGAAATTCTGAAGCTTCTCAAAAAAGAAGGCTGCGGAGTGGATTGTTCTTCCCTCACCGAGCTTATTATGGCGGAAAGATGTCATTTTTACGGAGACGAGATTATGTTTTCCAGCAACGAAACCGCCGCGGAGGAATACGTTTACGCAAGAAAACTGAACGCAATAATAAATCTCGACGACATAACCCACATTCCGTTCTTAAAAAAATGCGCCGGAATACCGAAAAAGCTGTGCCTGCGATACAATCCGGGTGGCGATTTCGTAATCGGCAATAAAATTATGGGGAATCCCGCCGACGCAAAATACGGTCTTACCCGTCCGCAAATGTCGGAAGCGGTAAAAATTCTGCTGCAGGAAGGGGTGACGGAATTCGGAATACACGCTTTCCTCGCCAGCAACACCTTGGGCAACGACTATTATCCCGAGCTTGCCAGAGTCCTTTTCCGTACGGTAAGAGAGCTCACCGAAGAAACGGGAGCCAGATTCACGTTCGTCAACCTGAGCGGAGGCATAGGAGTGCCCTATCGTCCCGACCAGCCGAAAAACGACGTATTCGTAATTTCGGAAGGAGTAAAAAAGGCTTATAAGGAAGAATTGACGGACAAGGGCATACCCGACGTAAAGCTTTTTACGGAGCTCGGCCGTTACATGCTCGCCCCTTACGGGCACCTCGTAACGACAGCCGTGCACTTCAAGCACACCCATAAAGAATACGTGGGAGTGGACGCCTGCGCCGCCAACCTCATGCGTCCGGCAATTTACGGCGCATACCACCATATCACCGTCCTCGGAAAAGAAAATTCCCCCTCCGACCACGTTTACGACGTAGTAGGCTCCCTTTGCGAAAACAGCGACAAATTCGCCGTCGACAGGGCTTTGCCGGAAATAGAAATAGGAGATATATTGGTCATCCACGACGCCGGAGCTCACGGATTTTCTATGGGCTACAACTACAACGGAAAGCTCCGCAGCGCGGAAATCCTGCTCCAAAAGGACGGCTCGTTCCGTCTCATACGCAGGGCGGAAACAGTGGACGACTATTTCGCCACTTTCGATATACTGAAAGATTTTTAACTCATTACCCGTACGTTCTTCATTCCCGTCGCCGTAAACTTTACGGCGACTTTTATTTGTCCCGAATCGTTTTTCGTTTCTATAGTCACGTCTCCGTCCATATAAAAATAAGAACCCAATACCTTTCTCAAATCGCTTTTTAGTATCCCGTACACCGATTCGGAGATACCCGATTCGTCGTTATTTATTATTTTTTTGAGTCTCAAATAGTTATCGTCTCTCTTCATATCGAGTCCCTTAACCGTCTTAGTCTGCTACCTAATTTTTTGCCGTCCTTTATATAGTCGTATATCCTTTTTTCTTTTCCGCTCAGACAATCGGCTATCAGTCTGTAAGAATACGCCGCGCCGTCCCGAGGATCGGAAAAATCCGGTATCCCGTTTAGGTCTATTTCCGCGCTTTCGGGAACCACGCCGAGAAGCGGCAGTCTCACCGCTTCCGCTATTTGCTCCGCGCTCAGGCTCTTCCCTTTATCGACGAGGTTGCTTTTTATGCGGTTGACGACGAGTTTTTGCTCGGCATAACCTAAGCCTGCCAGAATTTTTGAAGTCTTATATGCGTCGCGCACTCCCGAGATATGAGGAGTGGTCACTATTATGCCGCTTCGGGCGCAACGGGCGGAACGCAAAAAGCTTCTCTCCACCCCTGCGGGGCAATCGATGAGAACGAACCGAAATCCTCCGTTAAGCTCCGATATTATTTCCTCGAACGACTCTGCGGAAACGGCTGACGAGCAGGCGGTAAAGCTCGGCAACAGGAAAAGATTTTTTTCTATCCTTAATAGAGCTTGACTTATCGTAGCCTTGCCCGTAGCGACGTCCCCTATATCGTATAGTATTCGCTCTTCGGCGTGCAAAGCGACGTCGAGATTGTTTAGTCCGATATCTCCGTCCACAAGAACGGTTTTTTCTCCCGACAGAGCGAGAGCAATTCCCACCGACGCCGTAACGGAGGTTTTCCCGACTCCGCCTTTGCCTCCGGTTATCAATATTTTTTCCATAAAAGCATTATAAAATTACCCGCAGAAAAATTTTTCGGGAAAAACATCTCATTAAGTCGCTTTTTGCCGACAGGGCGTCTTATCAACGGGCAGTTCGCTTGACAAGTCGTAAAAATCTAAGTTATAATTCGGTGTAAATAAACTTTATATTTACAGGAGCTTTTATGTCAAAAATTCTTAAAGAAGGTCTGACTTTCGACGACGTATTACTTGTCCCCCAACACAGCGAAGTTGTTCCTAAAGACGTTGATTTGAGCGTCGACTTGGCGCCCGGAATCACGCTCCGCATTCCTATCCTCAGCGCGGCGATGGATACCGTTACCGAAGCGGGCATGGCAATAGCCATGGCGAGAGAAGGCGGACTGGGCATAATTCATAAAAATCTGACTATCGAAGAGCAGGCTCTGCAGGTAGACAAGGTCAAAAGAAGCGAACACGGCGTCATAACGGACCCGTTTTTTCTTGCCCCGGGCAATCTCGTCTCCGACGCATTGGAGCTTATGAAACGCTACAAAATAAGCGGCGTACCGATAACGGAAGGGGAAAAGCTCGTAGGAATACTGACCAACCGAGATCTTAGGTTCGAGACCGATTTCAGTCGTCCTATTAAAGAAGTTATGACGAAAGACAATCTTATCACCGCCCCCGTGGGGACCACCCTTTCGGAAGCTCAGAAAATATTGGGAAAACACAGGATAGAAAAGCTCCCGATAGTGGACGAAAGCTATCGCCTCAAAGGTCTTATTACCATAAAAGATATAGAAAAATCCATTCAGTACCCCCATTCGGCAAAGGATAAAAACGGCAGACTGCTTGCCGGAGCCGCGGTGGGCGTGGGCAAAAACTGTCTTGACAGAGTAAAAGCTCTCGTGGACGCAAAGGTGGACATAATTGCCATCGACACCGCGCACGGACACAATCAGATGATACTCGACGCCGTGAGAAAAATACGCGACGCTTTCCCGTCTCTACCAATAATCGCCGGCAACGTGGCTACCGCCGCCGCGACGAGAGACCTGATAAAATCGGGCGCGGACGTAGTAAAAGTCGGCATAGGTCCCGGTTCTATATGCACTACGCGAGTCGTCGCGGGAATAGGCGTTCCGCAGATTACCGCAATAATGGATTGCGCGGAAGAAGCCGACAAACTCGGAAAAAGAGTAATAGCGGACGGCGGAATCAAGTTTTCGGGAGATATGGTAAAGGCAATCGGCGCGGGAGCAAGCGCGGTTATGGTCGGCAGTATGCTCGCCGGAGCCAAAGAAAGCCCGGGCGCCCTCGAAATATACCAGGGCAGGAGCTTCAAAGTATATCGCGGCATGGGCAGCATATCCGCAATGGCAGCCGGCAGCAAGGACAGATATTTCCAAGAGGACAGCACGAAATTCGTCCCAGAAGGGGTAGAAGGACGAGTTCCTTATAAAGGAGAGCTTTCGGAAATAATTTTCCAAATGGTGGGCGGTATCCGTTCGGGAATGGGATATTGCGGACAAAAAACGATAGACGATTTGCGCAAAAACGGCGAATTCATCAAAATAACCAACGCCGCTCTCGTCGAAAGCCATCCCCACGACATATCCATAACGAAAGAAGCTCCGAATTACTCGCCCAAACCGTAAACGGTATTGACAAGGCGTTGATTTTTTCGTAAAATATAAGAGTAAGGAGAACAAAGCTATGGCAAAAAAAGTTTATACCGAGGAAGAAAAACTCGCTCTCTACGACGCCGAAATGAAAAAACTAACGGCAAAACTTGACAAGCGTCTTGCTTACCTTGCCGAAAAACGCGCCAGACTGACGGAAAAAATCGACAAAAAATTCGGCGACGATCCCGAAAAGCACGAGCAGGAAATAGGCATATTGCATATCGACAACGACGTCTGGATAGACATCGCGCAAGCGCAATACGAGGACAAAAAGAAAACGCTCGAGCTAAAATATCTGAAATCGGACAAATAACCGAAAGATTTTTCGCGTTCGGAGCGCGTCCCCTATCAATAATAAAAATAATACAACCCGCCGTTTAAGCGGGTTGTTTTTTTACTTATACCTACTAAATAAGTACGATACGACTGCCGTCAGGTATCAGTCTTTTCTCTTAACGGGCACCTGAATTTCGGTCAGCCACTCGTCGGGATCGTCCTTGTTCCACATCCCGTCGATGTATCTTTCTCTTATCGGCGCGACGATAACGTATCCGTTGTCATCTATCCATTTCATTATAAAACCGTAGCTTTCTCCGAGCTTGTCGTAGCTTCCTTTATGGTAAATACACGCCGCCGTCAGAGGCTGCAACACGGTAAACTTTATCGTTTCGTTTTCCACGCCTGCCTTCTCCACCGCCTGACAGTATCTTACCCTTATGTTTTTTTCCTTGTACTCGCCGTCAAGATAGCTCATAAAGCAGTAATCGGGCTGAATACATTTTATGTCGGGATTGGTGGCGAGACACTCCTCCGCCGACGACAGAATAAATTGCGTGGCGTCCGAATAATTTTTTAACGTGCCTTCCTTGTAATACACGGTATAACCCGGCAATTCCTTCGTTATTACTTCTCTTTTCATACTCTTCTCCTTTAACAGATATTCTATTCTCCGGAGCTTGTCGTTGGCGTCGTCGACGACTTTTTTCAGCTCCGCCCGTTTCGACGTCAAAAATTCGTTAAGATTGCCGTTCGAGTATTCTCTTATTTCTTTTATAGAAAAACCCGTCTGGCGCAATGCGATTATTGCGGAAAGCTCGGTAAGCTGACTCGTTTCGTAATACCTGTAACCGGTGTCGGTATCCACGTAACAAGGTCTTAACAAACCCTCCTTTTCATAAAACCGCAAAGTCTTTACCGTCGTCTTGGCTAAAACGGAAAATTCGCCTATCTTCAACATATTTCAAACTCCTTGAATTAAGGATAGACTATACTCCAAGGGGAGAGTCAAGAGTTTTTTCAAGAAAAATTTTTTTTATTTTCAACCGATTATTCGCCGTTGACAATCGACGAAATTTTTACATCAATTTGCCGCTGTGTTTTTCTCTGAAAGGGAAACCCGCGTCAAAAAGCTCGGCTTCCTTTTCGTCCACCATATATCCGTCGGGATCTTCGTACGTGCCGATTATTCCGTCAAGATAACCTTCTTTTAATTCCTTTATCAAAAAATACTCCGCTTCGGGATCGGGAGCGTACTTTATCCCGACGTTTTTCGCCACGACGAAACCGAGTCTGCCGTAAAATCCGATATCACCCGTAATAGCCACCGCGCCGAAGCCGGCGTCCTTTGCCTTTTCCATCGAATATCGCGCCAATTCCGCTCCGTATCCTTTCTTTTGCATATCCTTAGCTATGCTTAACGGTCCGAACGTCGCTATAGGCAGCTTACCGTCGGCGAGAATTATTTCCGCACGCGCATACATAATATGCCCTATTATTCTGCCCTCTTTTTCCATTACGAAATCGAGTTCGGGCAAAAAGTCCTCGCGAGAGCGGTAATTGTGCAATACGAAATGCTCCAGACATCCGGGACGATATACGTTCCAGAACGCGTCGCGAGTCAGTTCCTCCGTCGCGCGGTAATCTTTTTCGGTTTCTTTTCTTATTATAATATCTTCCATAATTACTTTATCTTTTTTTCGCCTGCAAGACGCTCACCAGCACGTATACGCCCACGAGCACAACTACCGACGCAGCCATTATGCCGTACATAATCGGCACGCTTACCTTATCTCCGAAGAAATAAATATTGCAATCCACGCTGTCCTTTATGCCTTCGATAACCTCGGGAGGAAACCCTTGCTTCGCCATTTCCCCGAACACGCCGTTCAAAGCGTGATTTCTTATAAGGGAAGTGCCGTACGTTCCCGGCAGAAAAGAAATTACCTTTTGCAAGCCGGAACCGAAATTGGATATGGGCATATACGCTCCGCATATAAAGCCGTAGCCTGCCGAAATCACAGTTCCCACGGCGGAAATCTGTCCTTGAGTGCTGAGGAAAGAATTTATTATCGAAGAAAACGCCGTTCCGAACATCGTCAGCAATATCACGTCCAGAATAATAAATCCTATATCGGCAGGGGACAAAAACCAACCGTTCACCGCGATATAAATAAAACATGCTCCCGTCGCCACGAAACAAATTATAAGAGTCGTGACGAGAGTGGCAAAATAGTACGACGCGGCAAGCAACGATTTTTTTACGGGAGTAATCATAAAGTCCTTTCTTGCGCCGGAAACCTTGTCCTGAGCCATAAGCGTGTTGGAGCAAAACGCTACGGTAACGCAGCATACGGCAAGCAAGGAAGAAAACAGTTCTCCCGCAACGGTGCCGTTTATTAAACTGTCCGTTATCAAAAATCCCTGCGGCAACGCGGAGGTAAAGCTGTCCTTATATACTTTCGCGAGAAAAGTCGCGTACAAAACCAACAAAAGTATCGGCGTGATGAGAGAAGTAAAAAACATCCCCTTATCCTTAAAAAATACTTTTATATTCCTGTTAGTAACGCTAAGAAATGTATTCATCTTCAATTTCCCCCAACGAGCTTTTTGCCGGTAACCGTCAAAAACACGTCGTCCATTTTTCCTTTGGTAATTTCGAAATCGCTAAAAATATCGGGATTGGCGATAATAAGATCGCGCGCCTGTTCGGTATTTTTTACCGCTATACGAAAAGCGTCCCGAATAGTCTCGTACGGCAAACCTAAAGCCTTTATTCTTTCTTCGTCGCCGCCGTATACGGTAATAAAATCTCCCGTAAAGTTGTTTTTTAACTCAAGCGGAGTGCCTTCGGCGGATATTTTGCCTCCGTCGAGTATCACCACGTAATCCGCGTCGGCGGCCTCTTCCATATAATGCGTAGTCAAAAAGACCGTCATTCCCCTCTCTTTGCGGTAGTTTTCCACCACGTCCCACAATATCTTCCTCGTCTGAGGATCAAGTCCCGTGGTAGGCTCGTCCAGAATAAGAATTTTCGGATCGTGCAACAGCGCGCGAGCTACGTCTATTCTTCTTCTCTGTCCTCCCGACAGCTTGCCTACGGTGCGGTTGAGCAAATTCTCGAAATCCAGCAGCCGTGAAAGCTCGTCTATTTTCTGCTTCGCTTTTTTTCCGCAAATACCGTACAGGCTTGCGCGGGAATAAAGATTGTCCTTTACCGTAAGCGCGCCGTCCAAAACGGAATTCTGAAAAACGACGCCCATTTCGCGGGATATCTTCGCCGTTTCCTTTACCGGATATCCGTCGATAACGACTTCCCCTCCGTCTTTTTTCAGCGTTCCGCACATTATGGAAATAGTAGTCGACTTTCCTGCTCCGTTTACGCCGAGAAACGCAAACAGCTCGCCCTTTTTTACCGAAAACGACAGATCGTTTACGGCGTGCACTTCCCCGAAGCTCTTGTCGAGGTGTTTTATCTCAATTATATTCATTTTTATCCCTTAAATCTATTTTTCCTCAGGTAGGTCTATGCCCATAATCATGGCTATCGTATTTTTTACCTCGGAGAGGGAACTGTCTACCCATTCTTCCGACTCGTGCAATATTATGCTGCCTGCGCCGTGCGTAAGGAATACCGCCATAGGACTTGTGCTCATAACGGGCTTAGCTCCGTTGGCTTTCATGTCCTCTATTATGGAAATAATATAAGGTTCGATTACGGAAAGCGTTTTCTCTCTTATAAGAACCCTTATCGTGGGATTTATGGAATGGTATTTATCTCTGAAATCCTTCGTGACTCTGCGCAAATACTCAAAAAACATAAAGATTGCTTTTTCGGGATGCTCTTTTACCTTTTGGGCGTATCGTTCGAATCCCTCTTCATACGGACGGAAAAAATTTTCCATAACGCGAGCGAACAAATCTTCTTTGGAATTGTAGTAATAATAGCACAATCCCACCTCGCAATGCACGCCGTCGGATATGTCTCTCAGATTGGTTTTATCGTAACCCTTTCTGAAAAATACTTCCGTTGCGACTTCCATTATTTTTTCTTTAGTTCCGCATTCGTACATTTGCTTTCTCGCCATTTTCACCCTCCGTTATTGAATTTTGTTAAAAGTGACAAAATTATGATACATTTTTCCATTTGCAATGTCAATCGATTATGTCAAACATAATTTTTTTCGGTAAAATATGCTATATATTAACCAAAATCGCAACGGAAACGCGATAAAAAAACGTCCGCGACGCGCGGACGTTTTTTTATCGATAGATATTTCTTACCGCAATGAACCCGGTCCCGTCCAGAGGCGGTGCTTCGTCTCCGTCGGCTACCGCATAAACGTAATCGCCTTTTTCCGCTATCGTAAACCCGTACCGGGGATTTTCGACGAGGGCTTTGTTTTCTTTACGCAGAAAAACGCAGGTTCTTACCTTCCCTTCGCGTTTTTTCTTAAGGTTAGGGAAATTGACGCTGTTTACTACGTTCCCGTTTTCGATATAGTCTTTCAGCTGCTCCGCCGCCATTTTGGCGCAATTGTCTTCCGCTTCCTGCGTAGAGGCTCCCAGATGAGGAAAAACTATTATGTTTTTCGTGCGCAAAACGCTTTCGTCGGGAAAATCCACCACGTATTTTGCGATTTTGCCCTCTTCGATTCCTTTTTTGACCGCCGCTACGTCCACAAGCGCGCCGCGACTCATATTGAGAAGAATTACGTTTCCCTTAAATTTCTCTATCGCGTCCGCGCCGATAAGATTTTTCGTTTCGTTCAGCAACGGAACGTGAACGGTAATTACGTCGCACGTGCGGAAAATATCGTCGTTGTCCGTGATTTCGACTTCGGTAGGAAGCAAAGCTCTGTTCTTTTCGCTGAGATACGGATCCGCCCCCTTAACCTTCATTCCGAGGGCGAGACACGCCGTAGCCACCTTGACGCCTATGGCGCCGAGTCCTATTACCCCCAGCGTTTTTCCGAAAATTTCTATTCCGGCAAATTGCGACTTTCCTTTTTCCGCCGTTTTCGCCACGTCCTCTTCCACCGTGTTTATCCAGGCGTTGCCGCCGATTACGTCGCGACAGGCGGTAAGCATTCCGCAAATGACGAGCTCCTTAACCGCGTTGGCGTTTGCCCCCGGCGTATTGAATACGGCTATTCCTCTCTCCGTCAGCTTATCCACGGGAATATTGTTGACTCCCGCTCCTGCTCTCGCGACGGCAAGCAAATTATCCCCCACGGGATAATCCGCCATATTGTAGCTCCTGACCAGAATACCGTCGGGATTTGACGCGTTTTCTTCTATGCGGTAGTCCTCTCCGAATATGCTTTCGACGGAGCTTATCTTATTGAGCTTGCTTATAATTTTCATTACTATTTGTTCTCCGTTTCAAATTTCTTCATAAAGGCTATCAACGCTTCCACTCCCTCGACGGGCATCGCGTTGTAGATGCTGGCTCTCATACCGCCGACAAGCCTGTGTCCCTTTATGGATACGAGACCGTTTTGTCCAGCCTCTTTGACGAACTTTTCGTCCAGCTCCTTCGACGGAGTAACGAACGGCACGTTCATAAGAGAGCGGTCGCACCTCCTGACGGGATTTACGTAAAAATCGGAATTGTCTATAAAATCATACAGGAGTCCCGCTTTATACTTGTTGATTTTGTGTATTTCCTCCACGCCGCCGATACTTTTCAACCAACGGAAATTGAGCGTCGCCATATATATGGAAAATGCGGGAGGAGTGTTGTATAAGCTGTTGTTGAGCGCCTGCGTAGAATATTTCAGCATCGTCGGACAAATAGGCATCGGATTGTCGATAAGCTCTTTTTTCACGACGACGACGGTTAGTCCAGCCGGTCCGAGATTCTTTTGCGCGCCTGCGTAAATAAGATTGAACTTGCTTACGTCAATCGGTTCGCTCAAAATAATACTGCTCATATCGGCAACCAGATTGTCGACTTCGGGATACTTTTTGTATCTTGTTCCGAAAATAGTGTTGTTGCCGGTAACGTGGACGTAATCGGTATCCTCTCTGAAAGAAATAGCGTCGACGTCGGGTATATAGGTATAATTGTCCGCCTTGCTCGAAGCTACGCAAGCGATATCTCCGTATTTTATCGCTTCTTTGTAGGCTTTTTCCGAAAAATTACCCGTTACTATATAATCGGCTTTGCCTTTTTTGAGAAGATTGAGCGGAACGGCTTCGAACTGCGTCGAAGCGCCCCCCTGTAAAAACAGGACGTAATAGGAATCGGGCACGCCCATAAGCTCTCTGAAAAGAGAAAGTCCCTCGTTATGTATTTCGTCGTACCATTTGGAGCGGTGGCTCATCTCCACTACGCTCATTCCGCTTCCGCAATAATCTAAAAAATCGCGCTGTGCGGCGAGTTTTACTTCTTCCGCCATCATAGACGGACCTGCCGCAAAGTTGTATACTTTCATTATTTGCTCCTTTCTTTCGATATATTTCGATAATTATAATTTTATTTCTTTAACAAGTCAATCGCTGAAAGCAATTCCTCGGTTTTAGTCGCGGAAAAGGCTTTTTCTTTTACTATTTTTTGACCGGGAATGCCCTTTACGTAAAAAGCAATATGCTTTTTCATGCAATTGACCATCGTCCTTTCCGGCAAAAATTTCAGACACTCCATGTGCGTCGATATCGCTTCTTTTATATTAAATTCATATTCTATTCCTTTTATTTCGGAAAAAACGTACGGCTTGCCCAACGCGCCTCTCGCTATCATAACGTAATCGACGCCCGTCGTTTCCTTCATCTTGAGATAGCTTTCCCTGTCAACGACGTCGCCGTTTCCGCACACGGGTATTTTTACGGTATCCTTGACCTTTTTTATTATCCCGTAATCGGCGTTGCCCGAATAAAAACGTTCTCTCGTCCGACCGTGTACCGTGACCATACTCGCTCCGCCTTCCTCGATAGCCGAAGCGCATTCGTCGGCGTTCTCGTATCCGTCGAAATATCCCGCCCTTATTTTTACGCTGACCGGTCTGCCCGACGAAGCGTTTACCGCGCTCTTTACTATTGCGAAAATCCTGTCGGGTGACTTCATAAGCGCGCTGCCTTCTCCGTTGTTGACGATTTTCGGAACGGGACAGCCCATATTTATGTCGATTATCGGAAACCGCTCCAGCTCTTTGCTCGCTATCGCTTCGGCTATTATGTCGGGCTCCGAGCCGAACAGCTGCACGCCCGTATTCTTCTCCTCTTTTCCCACCGTCAGCAAATCCTTCGTATTCGCGTTTTTATAATGCAAGCCCTTTGCGCTCACCATTTCTGTAAAGCAAAGCCCAGCGCCGTAGCGGGCGCAGAGCGTACGCATTCCCACGTCGGAATATCCGGCTATAGGCGCCAATATGAGGTCGCCGTTTACCCTAACCGATTTTTGCATTTGCCTTCCCTATAGTAGCCTTCCATTTCTTCGAGCGTAAGCTCTTCCACCCTTTTGCCCTGTTTTTCCGCTTGCTCGATAACGTAATAAAACCTGTCTTTGAATCGGTGCGAAGTGCCGTTAAGCGCCACTTCGGGATCGATATCGCACATTCTCAATATATTGACGACGGAAAACAGAACGTCTCCCCCTTCGCTTTCTTTATCCTTTTCCTCCGCAGATAAAAATTCGTTTATCTCCTCGTAGAGCTTATCCACCGCGTCCCGTACGTCGGGAAAATCAAACCCCGTTTTTTTGATATATTTCTGGAGCTTATCGGCGTACATCAACGCGCCGAAGGTTACGGGTATGCTCTCTATCTTGTCCTTAACGGAGGAGTATTTCTTTTCTTTTTCTTTAGCTTTGTCCCAAAATTTGAGAGCGTCCTCCGCCGATGAGGCTTTA
>JBJFAO010000076.1:0-3019 GCA_051887955.1 Christensenellales bacterium | reverse complement strand
TTATAAGCGCAAAAAGAAAAGTAGTTAAGGACGACTGTTTCAAAGTCGTGCGAGAAGGCAAAGATATAGGCGGAATAGTGGCAACCGGAGAAACCAAATTTTTTGAAGGAAAAGACTGCTACGTTTGTTTTTCTCCGTGCGAATCTCGTATAAACGATCTCGTTTTCCTCACAAAAACAGCCGTTCCGTTCGACGAACCGAGAAAAATTCTGGTTGAGGTTGCGGTAAGGCTCGTGGCGGGCGAGCCGATAAAAGTCAAAGCAACCTGCAGAAACGTAGCGTACGAATTTTTCGGCGATATTGTGGAAAAAGCCAAAACAGAACCGATAACGCCTCACGACGTAGTAACGCAATTCAGTCGTACCGGAGATACCGATTTCGAGTTTTTAATTCTAAAAGTAGTGGTTAAAGACGCTTTTATGACTAAAAAAGCTCTCAACGAATTGCGTAGGAAAATAATAGAATTTTATGAAAATGCTTTTGTCAACGAGTATAACAGACCACCCGTTAAAAACTCGCGCAGACTAAAAGCGCGGGAAAAAATCGTAGGGGACTTCGTCCAGATAGACGACGTACGACAGCTTTCGGCAACGCTGAAAGGCAGGTTTAACAATATCGTTTATTCTCCGTTAAATTACGATGTCGAACGTTGTAAAGAGTTTTATTCCTCGGCAAAAAGGGATAATAATAACGTATACGTTCAGTTTCCGATATTTATTCCTGCGGAACTTGAGGAAAAAGCGCGTTTGATAATTCGCGAATTCGACGGAGTAGTGGCAAATAATCCCGGCGTATACAGAATTGCCGAAGAGGAAGACAAATTGGTCGTAGCCGGATGGAATATGAATGTAGCGAACACAAAAAATCCGCTGTTAAAAACTTCTAATCAAACGGTAATTAGCGTTGAACTTAATTCTGCCGAGCTGAAGAAATTTCCCGACAGCCTAATTTATACTTACGGCAGGCTGACTCTGATGTACCTGAATTTTTGTCCTAAGCGTCTCGTATACGGGAACTGTGATAAATGCGGATACGCTAAAGAAGTCTCCCTTCGCGACAACAAGGGGGAATATCCCGTAATAACAAAGAAATTTTTCGGTTATTGCCAACACGAATTAAAAAATTCGGTAATAACCAATTTAGGCGCGTTGGTGGGAAACAATCCGAGATATTTTGATTTTTGCGGAATGAAATCCAATGAAATAAATCAAGTGCTAAAAAGCTTTTATTCCGAAAACAAGTCCCTTGTTCCGATCGAATATAACCACTTGCACATTAACAGAGGCGTTGAATAATATGAACGAAAGAACGATTAAATCGCTTGAATATAATAAAATAATGGAAAGAGTATCCTCTTTTGCGTGCACTGAAAAGGCAAAAGAAAAACTTAAATACGCTTTACCATTTGCGGATTACGACGCTATAAGAGTCGCGCTCGACGAAACGGAAGAAGCTGATATCATTCTTTACGAGCACGCAATTAATCCTTCCCTTAATTTCGACGACGTTACTCAGGCAATAGAGCGTGCCGAAATTATGAGTATGCTCTCTATGGGGGAGCTGTTGAGAATAGAACGAGTATTGAGAGTAGCTCGTTGTCTCAAAAGCCAGATACTGAATATACCCGACGAAAGAATAACTTTATTAAAGAGAAAAGCAAGCGATATTTTCGTAGACAAAAGTCTTGAAGACGACGTAAACAAAGCTATTATTTCCGATACCGAGATGAGCGACGAAGCCTCGTCGCAATTAAAAAATATCCGCAGCAAAATGAAAAAAATCGCGGAAAATATAAAATCAAAGCTCAACAGCTACGTCAACGGCTCGACGTATTCGAAATATATGCAAGACAATATAATAACCGTCCGTAACGACAGATACGTAGTTCCGCTTAAAGCCGAATACAAGGGAATGATTCCGGGGCTTATTCACGACCAGAGCGCGTCCGGAGCGACTTTATACGTAGAGCCGATGGTAATCGTTGAATTAAATAACGATCTAAAAACCTGTATGCTCGAAGAAAGTGCAGAAATAGACCGTATTTTACGCGCCTTTACCGCAAGGGTGGCAAGTGAAGCCGCTTTTATTAAAAATACGTTCGAAGTCGTTACCGAGCTTGACGTAGTTTTTGCAAAAGCTCAATATGCGAACGTTACAAAGTCTGTTAAACCTGTTCTAAATACGAAGGGAAAGGTCGATATAAGAAAGGGCAGGCATCCGCTTATTCCCGCAGATAAAGTCGTGCCTAACGACGTGCGGGTAGGGACGGATTTTAATTTATTGATGATAACGGGACCAAACACCGGCGGAAAGACGGTGTGTCTGAAATTAGTCGGTCTCCTTATTCTGATGGGGATGAGCGGTCTTTTCGTCCCTGCTTTATATGCCGAATTGCCTGTTTACGACAACGTTTTTTGCGATATAGGGGACGAACAAAGTATAGAGCAGAACCTTTCTACGTTTTCTTCACACATGAAAAACATCGTATCGATAATTAACGGACTTACCGGCAATTCTTTGGTGCTTTTCGATGAGCTCGGAGCGGGTACCGATCCTACGGAAGGAGCGGGACTTGCGTTAAATATTTCGCGTTATATTCTGTCCGCAGGCGCAAAAGGCGTAATAACCACCCATTATAACGAGCTGAAAGAGTATGCCGTCGTTACCGAAGGAGTGCAAAACGCCTCTATGGATTTCGATCCTGTCAGTTATTCGCCGACGTACAAATTAATAATCGGCGCTCCCGGCGCAAGCAACGCATTGCTGATAGCCGAAAAGCTCGGTCTGAAAAAAGAAATTATCGACGCGACGCGCGAGGGAATAAGCGGAGATAAATTCGAATTCGAAAACATTCTTTTATCTCTTGAAAAATCAAGAAAAGACGCGGAAATTATGCTTGAGGAAGCAAAAAAAGACCGCGAAGCTGCAAAAGAAACCTTACTTGCCGCCGAAAAAGAAAAAGAGCGCCTTTTCGCGCAACGCGAAAGGCTGAACGTTTCTATAAAAAAGGAAACGAAAC
>JBJFAO010000075.1:0-3044 GCA_051887955.1 Christensenellales bacterium | reverse complement strand
CTTCCCTGTATGCTGCAACGTTTTTAACAGTATAGCGGTGTACTCCGTAGTAGCGAATCTCGTTTTGCTTCCCCTTGTCGGCGCGGCGTTTTCCTGCCTTGCCGTGGCTGCCTTTCTGTCTCTGATTTTCAGCGGTTTCGGCGTTCTTTACTATCCGTCGCAGTTCCTCGTAATAGGGATAAGAATCGTGTCGGAATTTATTTATTCTCTTCCTTACGCTACCGTCAGCGTGCCGGCTCTCGGAGTCAGCTCGGCTTTATACGTGCTGTCCGCCGTAGTCGTCAGCCGATTCATAAAACTCGGCGTAAGGACGAAAGTAGTTTTGGTATCGACGCTCACCGTATTATGGGCGCTTTGCTTTGTTTTTCTGTAGTATATAGCAATCGTTCAAAATTCGCAGGCTTCGGTTGGAATAAATTTACTTTCTTTTCACACGATAATCGATGTGGAGGAAAGTATATGAAAACGACAGGTATAGTAAGGCGTATAGACGAGTTGGGCAGAGTCGTTATTCCTAAGGAGCTGAGACGAACGATGCACATAAAGGAAGGGGAGGAGATGGAGGTGTTTGTTGCTCCGGACGATTCTCTCGTTTTGAAAAAATATTCGCCGCTGAAAGGAATGGAGGAGTTTTGCAGGGAGTATGCCGAAGCGGTATACCGCGTTACCGGGCATAATTGTCTCGTATGCGACAACGACGTTTTTTTAGCGTGCGCGACGGACAGAGCGATATATGAGGGCAAGCGTATAAGTAAAGCGTTGGAAGGTCTGTTGTCGGGCAGAAAAGCGGTTTGCCTCAAAGGCAACAGCGTAATAAGCGTTGCCAACGAGGGTATCGAATACAGAGAATTGGCATTGGCTCCCCTTGCCGTAAACGGAGACGTTATGGGAGGCATAATTCTCCTCGGAAAAACGCCCGTGGGAGAAGGTGCTTTGCCTCTTATTACCGTAGCTTCCGATTTTCTTTCCAAGCAGTTTATCTGATACGGAGTGAAAAAGAGCTTTCTGTCGGGCGCGGGAGTTCTTGCGCTCAGCGTTATTTTTGCCAAGGTATTGGGCGCGGCGTACAGGATACCGCTCGCCAACATTCTCGGTACGGAGGGAATGGGGCTGTATCAATTCGTCTATCCCGTGTTCGCCCTGTTGCTTACCCTTTCGAGCGGAGCGATGCCGACGGCGGTGTCGATAACCGTAAGCAAGTATCTTGCACGAGGGGACGAAGAGGGGGCTAAACGCGCCTTTAACGTAATACTGCGCCTTTGCGTTATTATCGGTACGGCGGGAAGTCTTTTGCTCGTGGGGCTTGCTTATCCCCTTTCGTTGTTGCAGTCGAGAGAAGCGTTTTTAGGATATATTGCCATAGCTCCGGCAGTTTTGATAGTTTCCGTGATATCCGCGTTCAGAGGATATTTTATGGGGCGCAAGAACATGGTGCCGAGCAGTATAAGTCAAATAACGGAAGGGATAGTAAAGCTCGGAGTGGGAATAGGCTTGTCGTTGGCTTTGCTTCCGTACGGATTGACCTACGCAGTGGTAGGCGCGTTGGGCGGAGTCGTTGCGAGCGAGGCGGTCACTTTGATAGTTATGCTCGGGATTTTCGTCGGGACGGAAAAACGGTTTGAAAAAATTAAGCTTTCCGACAACCGAGAGCTTATAGGGGAAACGGCGAAGCTGGTTTCTCCTTTGATAATATGCGGTATGATACTGCCGTTGAGTCAGTTTCTCGACAGCGTGCTTATCGTCAATCTTCTCAGAGGCGTTTCCTTAGAAGCGACGTCTCTGTACGGAATATTCAGCGGAGCGGTCAGCCCTCTTATAAATCTTCCCGTAATGGTATGTATTACTCTCGGCATAGCCATTACTCCGCAGATGGTCGAGGGCAGAGTAAAGCGCGACGTCGATTTTATTATGGATAAATGCAATACCGCCACCAAGCTTACTTTTATGCTCGGAATCCCTTTCGTCTTTATATTCGTCTTTATGTCGGAAGGGGTGGTGCGATTGCTGTTCCCGACGCTTTCGGCGGACAAGCTCTATCTGGCGGGAACCCTCTTGAAAATATCGGCTATAAGCGTTTTGGGCTTGAGCTTGTTTCAGATTTATTCCGCGATGCTGCAGGGACTTAACAAAACCAAGGTGCCCGTATATATTATGGGAATATGCGTGGCGGTAAAGACGGCGATTTATTCCGCGATTACTCCCTTTATAGGCATAGTCGGCGTGGCGATAGGCAGCGCGGCGGGATACAGTCTGGCGGGCGTCGTTATTATGGGTTATTTTTACCGTTACGTACGCAAAAGCGACAATCTTATAAAAAACGTTAGCCTAATAACCCTTTGCGGTGTTATAATGGGATTCGTGATATTTATGAGCGAACGTTTGCTTACGAGCAGGCTTAGCGTAGTTATCGTCGGCGCCGTCGCCGCCGCGGTTTACGCGATAGCCTTGTTTACTCTGAGAGTGTTTTCCGTCGAAGAGCTCGACAGCATGCCTTTGGGTAAATATTTAGTCGCCATTGACAAAAAAATTCATAATTAAGGATAGGGCGTATGGACTTTAACGAAATTCTGAAAAAAGGAAGCTGCGCTTTCTACAGCGGAGAGGAATTCCTAAAACGGATACATAATCAATTCGATACCGCGATAAGGACGGTAATTTACGGCGTCGACGCAGAAAACGAAAAGGCTGTTTTTGAAAAAATAGACGACCTTTTCGGAAAAGTGATTTATGAAAAACGCGACGATTGCATTGTGATCGAACCCGTAAATTTATTTGACAAAACGAGAAACAATTTTTCCGACCTTGTGGAAATAGTCTATCGTTTGCGCGATCCGGACGGTTGCCCGTGGGACAGAGCGCAGACAAACGCTACTATAAGGCGCAATATTATAGAGGAAGCGTATGAGCTTACCGAAGCCATCGATCTCAACGACAGTGAAAAAATGACCGAAGAATCGGGCGACGTTATGCTGCAAAGCGTCCTTACCGCGGCGATAGCTAAGGACGGAAACAAATTTTCGGTGGACGACGTAATCACGGGGCTT
>JBJFAO010000074.1:0-3052 GCA_051887955.1 Christensenellales bacterium | reverse complement strand
ATAAAAATGCCGGAGTAAAAAAAGCTGCCTCTACTAAGAGACAGCTTAATTTTCATAATCTTATTTACAAATTACAGTTTGGAACGAATTGCGTTCTTTACGATTACGACGTTGGTGGGTTCCTGTTCGGTTCCTACGTTTACGACGTAACGATCGTTGGTTGCGTCATATTCCAAAATTGTTCCGACAAAACCGCCGATAGTCATGATTTTATCTCCTACCTGAATACTGTTGAACATTTCGGCTTGTTTTTTCTTTTGCTTTCTCTGAGGTACGATAGTCATAACTATCATAAGAACGAAAAACACCGCCAATATTACGGGCATTACCCAACTAGTAGACGCCGATACAATATAATTAAACATCAATCTAAACTCCTTAAAATAAAGTCTTTTAATTTATGATACACTATCAACGCATTTTACGCAAGTAAAAATTTATTCATTCAAAAAACTTTTTGCGTTCTTGACTCTGTATTCCGATATAAACTCGTCGCGGAAATCCAGCAGTCTGTCCTCCCATATCGCCTTTTTAATCTTATCGACCAATCTGTGCAAAAACCTGATATTATGAACAGAAAGCAGTCTTCCGCCGAATATTCCGTCACAGTTTATTAGATGACGCACGTATGCGCGTGTATAATTTCTGCAGCAATAGCAGTCGCAGTCTTCTTCAACGGGAGAAAAATCGTCTTTGTATTGCGCGTTTCTTATCGTTATATCGCCATGCATCGTCATAGCCGTACCGTTTCTCGCTATTCTTGTCGGCAAAACGCAATCGAACATATCTACGCCGCGACATATTCCTTCGACGATACAATCGGCGCTGCCCACTCCCATAAGGTATCTCGGCATATCCTCCGGATAATACGGACGAAGCACGTCGAGCATACGATACATAACCGGCTTCGGCTCTCCTACGCTCAATCCTCCTATCGCAATTCCGCATTTAGCGTACGGCACCGTCCTTTTAGCGCTCTCGACGCGCAAATCTTCATACATGTTGCCTTGTATAATCGGAAAAAGTATTTGGTTTTCCGCCCCTTCTGCGGCGTTCGCGCTTCTTTCCAACCATTTTAGAGTTCTTTCCATCGCCTCAACCGACTTTTCGTAAGAAACTCCTCCGGGCGTGCATTGGTCGAAAGCCATCATTATATCGCTTCCTAAAGCGCGCTGTATTTCTATGGATTTTTCAGGAGTCATAAAGTGTTTGCTTCCGTCTATGAAGCTGTTGAAATAAACGCCTTCGTCGTTTATTTTACCCAACGCCGACAATGAAAACACCTGAAATCCGCCGCTGTCGGTAAGAATAGGTCTGTCCCAGTTCATAAATTTATGCAACCCGCCCGCTTTTTTTACAAGCTCGTGTCCGGGGCGCAGATACAGGTGATAAGTGTTGCTCAGAATAATCTGACTTCCGGCTTCTTTAACCTCTTCCGGAGACAAAGATTTTACCGTAGCTTTTGTCCCGACAGGCATAAATACAGGCGTTTCTATCACGCCGTGCGGAGTGATAAATCTTCCTATCCTCGCGCCCGACTGTTTACACACTTTAACAACTTCGTACTTGAACATATTTTCCCCTTACAAAATGAGCATCGCGTCGCCGAAACTGAAAAATCTGTACTTTTCGTCTACCGCATGCTTGTATAATTCCATAACTTTATCTCTGTCGGAAAATGCGCTTACAAGCATAATCAACGTGGACTCGGGTAAATGAAAATTGGTTATAAGCCCTTTTACCGTCTTGAATTTATAACCCGGATAAATAAAAATATCAGTTTCGCCCTTACACGGACGAACGTATCCGTTTTCGTCGGCAACCGACTCCAAGGTTCTTACGGAAGTAGTTCCTACGGCTACCACTCTTCGCTTTTCGGATACCGCTTTATTGATAATTGCGGCGTTTTCTTCCGTTATCTCATAATGCTCCGAATGCATTTTGTGATTGAGCACGTTATCTTCCTTAACGGGACGAAAAGTTCCCAATCCAACGTGAAGAAGCACTTCGGCTATTTCCACGCCCTTCGATTTTAGCTTTTCCAGCAATTCTTCGGTAAAATGCAGTCCCGCAGTAGGAGCCGCGGAAGATCCTTCCGTCTTCGAATATACCGTCTGATAACGTTCCTTGTCTTCGAGCTTTTCAGTAATATAGGGAGGCAAAGGCACTTCCCCTACTCGTGACAAAATATCTTCAAAAACGCCTTCGTACATAAATTCCGCCAGCCTTACGCCGTCGTCAAGTATTTCCTTTACCGTTAAAGAAAGTTCTCCGTTCACCGTAAGGACGGAATTGATTTTCGCTTTTCTCGCAGGCTTTAACAATATTTCCCATTCTTTGAGAGTCCGCCTTTTGGTAAGAAAAACCTCGAATTTTCTTCCTTTCTCATCATAGGCAAACATTCTTGCGTTAATGACTCTCGTATTGTTTATAACCAGCAAATCACCCGGCTGTAAAATATCCGCCACGTCGTAAAAATGTAAATCTTCATATACGTCGGTCCTTCTGTCGTAGTACAAAAGTCGGGAAAAATCTCTCGGATAAATCGGAGTCTGAGCTATAAGCTCTTTGGGTAAATCGTAATAAAAATCACTTTTCAACAATTTCGCCATGAATTATTCTCCTTTAGGCGAATCGACGAAACTGCTGTTACCCGTATAAGGTATACCCAAATGTTTATATGCGTTGGGAGTACATATTCTACCTCGCGGAGTACGGGCGATAAATCCGAGCTGAATAAGATACGGCTCGTACACGTCCTCTATAGTATTGGTTTCCTCACCGCTCGCCGCGGCGAGAGTCTCCAACCCCACAGGGCCTCCGTTGAATTTCTCAATAATCGTTTTCAGTATAATATTGTCGGTGTTATCCAATCCAAGTTCGTCCACTTCGAGACTTTCCAATGCGGTTTCGGCTATTTTTTCGGTAATAACCGAGCTGTTTTCGTATTCTGCAAAATCTCTGACTCTTTTTAACAATCTGTTGGCGATTCTCGGCGTTCCTCTACTCCTTCGAGCAATTTCCAAAGTGGCGTCCGACTCTATATCTATAT
>JBJFAO010000073.1:0-3059 GCA_051887955.1 Christensenellales bacterium | reverse complement strand
TGATTTATAAAATTTTTTACAGAACTTTACGCAAAAATTCCTGCAAACGTTGGTTTTCCGGATTGTTAAACAACTTCTCCGGCGGACCTTGTTCGGCGATTTTGCCCTGATCCATAAACATAACCCTCGTGGCTACTTCTCTGGCAAAGCCCATCTCGTGAGTTACTATTACCATAGTCATGCCCGTGCCGGCTATCTCTTTAATAAGGTCGAGCACCTCGCCTACCATCTCCGGGTCGAGCGCGCTCGTAGGCTCGTCGAAAAGCATTACTTTCGGGTTCATCGCCAAAGCTCGCACTATCGCTATACGCTGTTTCTGTCCTCCCGAAAGCGTGGACGGATATGCGTCGGCTTTTTCCGACAGTCCGATACGTTTGAGAAGCTCTTCCGCTTTCCTATCCGCTAACGTTTTAATTTCTTTTACCGAAGAATACGGCAGCGGTTGTTTTTCTCTCGGCGCGGCGTAAGTCGCGTGGGTTATTTTGCGCTCCGTCTCCTCGATTTTTTCCGTCAACGTCAGTTTCTTCTTGGTAAGATTGGAATCGTACGTTGCATAAGACTTTCCGCGAATTTCTTTGATGGTCTTCGTCTTTTCCCATTCCGCCACAACCGGATCGAGTTCTTTTTGCAACGACGCCAGACTTTCTTTAAGGTCGCCGATTTTTTTCTCGATTTTCGAGTTGTATTTCTTGCCGAATTTCTCGTACCATTTGTTGTATATCGGCACAAACGCGTTTTTTATCTTGGTCTTGCGCAAATTCTTTTTGCCCAACTGTACCGGCGCAAGCGTTATGTTTTGCTTCACCGTCAAATTGTTAAAAAGATTGAACTGTTGAAAAACCATTCCCATCTTTTCGCGTTGCTCGTTAATATCGACTTTAACGTCCGCAAGATCCGTTCCCCCGAAAATAATCTTCCCGGCAGTAGGATCTTCAAGACAGTTAAGACATCTTAAAAACGTGGATTTTCCGCCGCCGCTCGGTCCGATTATCGCTACGATTTCGCCTTCGTCTATACTCTCGGTAATATCGTCGAGCACAAGTAAATCGCCAAACTTTTTAGTTAAATTGATTACGCTCAACAAGCTCATTTCATCACCTCAACGTTTCTCTTTTTGCCTCTTACCTTTATTTTCTTATAATTTCTGTCAGACTTGGACATTTTCTTTTCGATAATTTTCAATATCCCCGTCAATGCCATTACTATTATCAGATACATAACGGCGGATATAAGCAAAGGAAACAGATAATCAAAGGTTCTTGACTGAATAAGCCCGGGTACTTTACCTAAGTCCATAATCCCGACGTAGCCTACGATAGCCGTTTCTTTAACCAGCGTTATAAACTCGTTAAAAAGCGGCGGCATCACGTTTCTTACGGCTTGAGGAGTAATGACTTTAATCATGGTTTGCCCTGTCGACATACCCAAAGATCTGCCCGCTTCCATCTGTCCGTAGTCCACGCTTTCAAACCCTGCGCGAACGATTTCCGCCACGTATGCGCCCGAATTGAGTCCGAAGGTAAACGAACCTATCATAATGCCGTTATCGGAAGATACGAACACAACAAAGTACATTATAAATAATTGCAGTACCACGGGCGTGCCGCGAATAATCATTATGTAAGCGTTCGCTATCGCAGATAAAAATTTCAGCTTGCCGGTCTTTCTGTTGACGTAGTTTACCATCGCCAGAATTATGCCGATTGCCACACCGATAAGTGTGGCAATAAGCGCGATTAGCAAAGTGTTTTCTAAGCCCTTAAAGTATAGTTTATATCGGTCGTCGAAAAGAAACGCTTTATAAAATCTATCCTTAATATCGTTTGCTAATAATAAATAACTCATTTCTTCAACATCAACTGCGCGGGAATTTTATCCATAAGTATCGCGTCGATACGACCGTTCTTCAAGTCTGCGAGAGCAAGCGCATATTGCTTATACTGTTTAACCTCCGCACCTGCCGCTACAACGGTTTTTTCTTCGTCGTCTTCACCGACGTACTTGTATCCGGCGCCTGCCGCCGCGCTGATGATAAGGTCTCCGCTCGTACCCTCCTGTACGCCCACCTTTTTGCCGGCGAGATCCGCTACGCTCTTGTATTGTCCGTCCTTAGAAACGACTACCAACGTGGAGCTTTCGTAAGGATTGCTGAAATCAACCTGTTCTTTACGTTCTTCGTTAATGGTAATTCCAGCCGCGCCGACAGCGTCTCCGGTAGCGGTCGATACGCTCGTGGGGATAGTATCGAACAGTATGTCTTTTATATCTATTTTCTTGCCTTCGTTGAGAGCTACCTGCGACATTATGGCGATATCTACGCCGATAACTTTTCCGTCATAAATAAACTCGTAAGGAGCAAATCCGGATTCGGTATAAACGGTAATCGTTTCCGTAGCCGTACCGAAATCCCATTCTACCTTGAGTCCGTCGGGAACCGTCGCCTTCACGCCCGTTTCTTCTTCCTCGGCAACCGCCTGATAATAGTCTTTATACTTCTGCATCGTTCCGTTTGCGTTCCATTCGTCGATAACCGTGTTGACCGCGGCGAGCAATTGGGCGTTACCTTTAGTAACCGCGATACCGAAGTCCTCTTTCAGCAAATCGATCGCGTCTTCCGCAATAAACGTGGCGTCGTTTTTTTCACAAGCGACCAAAGTTATCGCGCTCAAAACTACCATAGCCGTAATTAAAACCGTAATAAGTACCTTTTTCATTTTTTTATCTCCTGAATATGTATTTTTTTGTTTTGTAACTTTATACTACAACATTATTTTTTTTATTGCAAGCGTTTTAATCATATTTTTTGAAAAAATATTCGATATTTTTTGTTTGTATGCATATTTTATGCAAAATTATGAATATATACAGATTTATTATGCAAAACCGTCGTTTGGCGGAGCGTAACGGACTGTTCTTTTCCCCGAAGTCTCCGCAGGCGTTTTTTCTCGTCCGACGAGAACCGACAAAAAAACGACCTGCAAAAAAACCTTCTTACCGAAAAAACCGCTTGCTTGCCGTAAATTATTGTGATATTATATAAAAGACAAATGCGAATGTAG
>JBJFAO010000072.1:0-3077 GCA_051887955.1 Christensenellales bacterium | reverse complement strand
ATAGCTTTTTTAATATATTTTGTCAAATAAAAATCGAGCGTCCGCTCGACTTTCGATATTATTTACTTAATTCATTTGTTATTTGAGCATTACTATTAACTAATGTTCCGCCAATAATTTCTTCTATATTAATATTTTGTTCAGAACGAATATTATGAGCTCCTTCAATAAAGAAATTCTTATAGCATCGTTCTAATGTATATTCACTATAGCTTTCTACTCCAACTGACTTGAATAAAACATTAATATTGCCATTATCATTTGATATGACTACAATATCAAATACCCTTGAATACCCTGATTCATATCCAGGAGCAAACGTCTCTACACTTAAATCACCAACAAGTGTCAACACAGCATTCTCTACTCCGCATTGTTGAGCAAAGATATTATCTCCCTCAATTCCTTCCTTTGCATATGTTGTTCCATCTACTGTTATATCGTTTGTTGCTTTTGTGAAATTTAATGTGCTTGTTACATTATCAACTGATAAACTATCTACGATTTCATCTATATCGCTTTGTGTTTGTATCATATCTTGACTTATTGCTATTTCAAAACATTCTAATCTAATTGTTCCTCCAGGATTTGACATATGTGCAATCACATTTATTTTGCCTTCGTTTATTGAATAAGCCAAAATTTCTTCTGCTCTATTGCCTCTATACATAGCTGTCAAAACTTCCGTAATCTTCTCTTCTAAAGCGGTGTAGTCTAGCTCAACTGGCTCTTCTGGTTCTGGTGGGATTACTTCGGTTGGCGTTTCTGCTGAAAGTTTAAATGTATCCATTCCAAATGGAATTGTAACTACTTCATCGTTTGAATATTCAGTGTCTAATAATCTTTCTATTTGCTCTGTTTCGCTTAACTCTACTACTGATTCGGTTGATATTTTTCCTATTATTGTTTTATCATTCTTTATTACAAATATGGTCATATCTGCCGATCTTGGTTCTGTATTCAATATTACTTTCGTTACACTTTGATTAGTTGTATCGCCAACTCTTTCAGCAAATATGTTACTTCCTTTTATTGAGTTGAAATTATATCTTTGACCTGCATATTCAACATAATTCTTTTCTGTTGATAAATTAAATTCTTCTTCAAGATTTGCTATATCTTGTGTTAAATTTTCTACACCTTTCTTTGTTTCTAAATTTGAATCTTCAGATAATATTGATGAGTAGAATGAGTATGTTCCGTTCTTAATTCCATAAGCGTAAAATTTTTCATCAAGAAGATAACCTTCAATTTCTCCTATCTTTTCTTCTAACTTTGTTTCAAACGCCGTAATATCGGCTTCGGTTGCGCTTGGATCTACGGGAGTAGGATCCACGGGAGCCGGATCGTCGGGGGCAGGAACCACTGGGACGGGATCTACGGGAGTAGGATCTGCGGGAGCGGGATCCGCCGGAGTGGGATCCGCCGGAGCTTCGATCGGTTTTTTCGTATCTTCCGCCTCTTCGGCGGTATTGCTTCTGCACGCCGTAAGGGTAAAAACGCCTACCGTCATTGCCAAGCCGACGAAAGCCGCCGTCATTATCCTACCGTTTTGTTTTATCCATATTTTTATTCTGTCTAACATATTCCCTCCGAATACAGACGTAATCAATAATTTTGTAGCTATTATAGCTATTGTAACACAAGTTTTTTCACGTTGTATAGTTTTTTTCGACGACGAATCCGTATATATAATAAGGATACCGGGCGCAGGAAAATATTAAGAAAAAAATATTTACAAGCTCCCTCTCCGCGCAGACCTGTCGCCGTAAAAAGCCGTATTTTTTATATTCCGCCGTCAACGCCTATCGTCTGACCGGTTACGTACGACGATTTTTCCGACAAAAGATAGGATATGATATCCGCCACCTCATAGGCTTTGCCTTCCCGTCCGAGGGAAACACCGTCGAGAAAGCTTTGCTTTTCCTCGGCGGTATAGCCGGCGTTCATCTCCGTGTCGATAAGTCCGGGCGCTACGCAGTTTACACGCACTCCCGACAAGCCGATTTCTCTTGACAGAGCCTTAGTAAAGGCTATCATCCCCCCCTTTGCGGCGGAATACGCCACTTCGCAGGAGGCTCCCTTTCGTCCCCATATCGACGAGACGTTTATTATACTTCCTTCTCCCGCGGACACGAGCTGCGGAACGAACCTTTTCGTCAACAGGATAGCCGAGGTGAGGTCGGTATAAATCATATTTTCTATTTCCTCGTCGGTGCAGTCGGAAAACAGCTTTTCCATGGCTATCCCGGCAAGGTTAACTATTCCGTAAAGTCTACCGTACCCTTTTACTCTGTCGTAAAACTCCTCTATCCCTTTCCGCGAGGAAAAATCTCCGTACACGGGAATTACCGTTTCGGACGCGTCCGTAGGTCTGTTCCTGTACTGCGCTATGACGAAATATCCCTCGTCGGAGAGCTTTTTTACGGTGGCTTTTCCTATGCCGCCCCCGGCTCCCGTTACCAAAACTTTTTTCATAATTTTTATCTCCGTAATAAATACTTCGTTTTTTCACATACTGCCGTCGGAGGTGAAAGGTATGAACAACAAACCCATGTCCTACGGTCTGGGGTATTGCGGAAAAATGAAAACCGCAAAGCCCACTTCTTTACCGACCGAAAACGACAAGCTCAATATGACCAAGGCGTTGAAGGACGAGGCGGAGCTCCCCGACGTCAAAGCCCGACGTAAGGCTAAGCGCTCGGCTCCTGCGAAACGGTAACGGTAACCGTCCCTGCCCAGCCGCCTTGCCAATTTGCGGCGAGTTCCGTTTCGGCGTTTATTCTTATTTCCGTCCCTTCGTATATCCAATACAGATATTTTATCCCGGGATAAGCGTCATGATCCGACGCTACCGCCGCGTCGTTACGGATATGGACTCTCGCGATAGGAGCGTTTTCGAAGGCGTAATTTCCGATAGAAATCACTTCTTCCGAGCCTTTGAACGTGCCTTGCATGAATACCGGCGCGGGATCTTCGGTGCCGTCGTCGGGATAAAAGACGTCGGCGTAGCTGTAGGTACCGTCGAAATTGAATATGTCGGTAAGGGACGTACAACGAGAGAATGCATACGAGCC
>JBJFAO010000071.1:0-3078 GCA_051887955.1 Christensenellales bacterium | reverse complement strand
GGTTGTCGCATAGACGGGACAAAAACGCCTTTTTGCGAAAGCTTATGCCCTATCAGGCAATGCGCTATGGCTGAAAAATTGCGAACCTGCGGAGACTGCGAAAAAATCGCCGATTGCAAAAAAATCGATATGATTATCGGCAACAACAAGGACGCGCTCGACAATTTAAGACGAGGCTGAATTTTTGTTAAAGGGCTCGACTGTATATATCGGAAAACAATCGATTATTCCCTGTCGTTTGCGTATCTAAGATAAAGGAGAAGCTATTATGTCGTCGACAAAAGAATATAAAGAATTTATTTTGGAGCAACTCGAATCGACGGGGGACGTAACCTGTCGCGCCATGATGGGAGAGTATTTGTTGTATCGCGACAAAGTGCTTTTCGGCGGAATATACGACGACCGATTTATGGTCAAAATTACCGACGGCAACAAAAAATACGGTATGGCGGAAGAAGCTCCCTACGACGGAGCGAAGCCTATGTACGTTATCCCCGACGTCGAAGACAAACGGCTGTTAAAAAATATCGTCGACGATACCTGTCTTACGTTAAAAAAATAAAAAGCTATCGGCGCGTCTTCTCTATAAGATAAGGCAAAGCCTTTTCAAATTCTACGCCGTACCATACGGCGTCTTTATCTTTTGCGGTAGCAGCCACGCACTCGGAAGCGTATTCCGTCGCTATGGTAAGAGCCTCGCAAAAATTTTCTTTAAGCAGCATAGCTCCGCACAGCGCGCTTGCAAAAACGTCCCCCGTGCCGAGATATTCCGAAGGATAATATTTTGAAAAACGACTGAAAAATTCTTTCTTTATGCGGTTGTAGGCGTATACGCCTACTTTATCGCCGAATCTTACGCCCGTCAAAACCGCGATATTGCAACCGATTTTACATAATTCTATCAGAATTTTTTTGATATAATCTTCGTCGTAATCGCTCTTTTGATACGGTATCCCCGACAACATGCAAGCCTCTGTGAGATTGGGTACTATTATATCCGCATACGAGCATAGCTCCGCCATTTTTTTGACGTATCCGACGGAAAGTCCGTTATACAATTTTCCGTTATCCGCCATTGCCGGATCGACGAGTATAAGCTTGCCTTCGCCGATTTTACTCAATATCCTTTTGACTACCCCTATTTGCCGGACCGAACCCAAAAAACCGGTATAAACGGCGTCGAAAGCTATCCCCTCTTTTTCAAAATAGTCGCACGCCCTTTTACCGAAACCCGTAAGACGGGATATTACCGGCTTGTTAAACGCGGTATGCGCCGATAAAACGGCAGTAGGCAGAACCGCCGTTTCTATTCCGCATGCCGATATAATCGGCAAAGCTACGGTAAGAGAGCATTTGCCGACGCAAGAAATATCCTGTATTGTCAAAACGCGTTTCATAGGTTACGTTACATAAATATCGACGGCGCAATGCGCCGTCACAAAATATTTTTACCGCTATTACGCAAGCAAACAAGCCTCCGAACGCGGTATCGTTTGTTAAAAAGCGTTTATAAAAACGCTTTTTAACTTATTTTTCTTCTTCGAACATATCTTTGCCGACGCCGCAGAGAGGACAGGTCCAATCTTCGGGCAGATCGGCGAACTTAACGCCTTCGACTTCTTCGTCGTAAACGTAGTTACAAACGGTGCAAACGTATTTCATATAAACCTCCTGTAAAATTTTTCGCTTACAAAAGCGTGATTATAAATTGTGACGCAAGTACGATAAGTACGAGCGCAATGGGATACGTGGAGGCATAAGCCGAAGCCACGTCGTCGGTACCGGCTACGCTTATCAGCGTACCGAGGGCAGGAGTGGAAGTCATACCGCCCGTAATCGAACCCAAATTGTTGAGTAAAGGCAATTTAAGCACGAACCTTGCAAAGACGTAACCTATTATCATAGGAATAGTAGTCATAAGAACTCCGCCTAAAAAGCCGTACAAAACTATCATAGCTCCCAAATCGGATTTGCTTATCTCGGAAACAAGGCTTACGCCGCCCGAAACGCCGGCTCCTATCAAAAAGAGCATCAGTCCGAACTCGCGGAAAACCTTGGAGGTCCTTTCGTTGACTTCCAACGAAAGCTTTCCTATTTTCCCGAAATGTCCGATAATAAGACACATTATAAGCACTCCTCCGGTATTTCCCAAAGAGAAGCACGTACCGTTATAACCCTTTGACGTAAGCGGAATATTTATCGAACCGAGTATGAGTCCGAGAATAACCGCCAATCCGAACGGCATAAGCCCGAACGGATCGCAATGGAAAAGACCTTCCTTTTCTTCTATCTTTTCGCTTGCTCCGACGGTAAGCAGCTCTCTTTCCTTGTTCATATCGACCTTCAATATTTTCGGCAACAGCTGAACGAAAAGCACTACGCCCACGACGCCGAAGGGATATGCGATCGCGTGTCCGAGAGTGACGATATCCACGCTTCCGCCCACCGATTTCGCCGCCTCCTGCGCGGCGGAAAATCCGGGAGTCGTAGTGAGCGCACCCGAAAGGATACCCACCGAAAACTCAGGGCCTATACCGGGTATGAGCGCAAACAAAGTCGCTATTATCGCGCCGGTAGCTATTATTATCACGCCGAGCAAAACGTAGGACTTAGCATTCTTTTTCAGATTGCGGAAAAAGCTGGGGCCTGCGATAAAGCCTACCGAAGCCACGAAAAGAATAAGCCCTATATTCTGGACTATCGACCCGTACATATTGTACATAAGTCTGGAAGAATCCTTAATACTGAACGCACCCAATATGGGCATGTCTCCCGGAATAAGGGTGCATAAATATCCGAAAAGTATGGCTACGAGAAAAACGCCTGCCGTGCCGAGCGAAACGCCCTTAACGGTAATCCTTCCGAGAAGATATCCCAGCGTCGACACGATGAAAATTCCGCATAAAAGCGCAATCACCGAATACGTCTGCGTAAGCGGATTTCCTTCGGCGTCGAATATCGCCTTTACGTTAGACTTGGAAAATTTGAATATCCCGGCTATTCCCTTTGCCTGCGTGGCGCAATAGATACACCAGGCTGCCACCGCCAACAAAACGACGACAGCCAAAGATATCCAGA
>JBJFAO010000070.1:0-3139 GCA_051887955.1 Christensenellales bacterium | reverse complement strand
GTAATAGGGGAAGAAACGGGACTTATAGGCTGTTGCGCGGTGATAGCTGTGTTTGCCGTGTTGATAACGTCGGGGATAAGAACCGCCCTTAACGCCGACTCTAAATACAAATGTCTCCTCGCCACGGGCTTGACGGGGATAATAGCTTTGCAGACAATAATAAATCTTACCGTCGTTACCGGTATGATTCCGCCCACGGGGGTTCCGTTGCCGTACGTAAGCGCGGGAGGTACGAGTCTCGTCACGTTTATGTTTGTTTCGGGACTTCTATACAATATATCCGACGTAACTAACCGGAGCAAGTTGCCATAGAATGTAGTGTTGAGGTTTTTATTTTTATAAAAACGCATAAGGAATCGGGGGGAATATGGACAAACTTGTAATTAACGGCGGACAAGCTCTTTACGGAGAAGTTAAAATTCAGGGGGCAAAGAACGCAATTTTACCGCTGTTTGCCGCTGCTGTGCTCACGGAGGAAAAAGTAGTTATAACTAACGTCCCGGATCTCGCGGACGTGGACAATATGATAAAGATACTCAAAAACCTCGGCGTAAAGGTGGAAAGATACGGAAGTTGCGCCGTTATCGACGCTTCGGTAATATCCGATTGCGAAATTCCAAACAATCTTGCCAAAGAATTGCGGAGTTCGGTGTTTCTGTTGGGATCGGTGCTGTCCAGATGCGGTAAGGCGAAGGTTGCCTATCCGGGAGGATGCGATATCGGCTTGCGTCCGATAGATATACATATAAAGGCTTTACGGGATCTAAACGTGGAAGTAGAAGAGTCGAAAGGATATATCTTTTGCGACGCGAAAAATTTTCAATCCAATGAAATAAATCTGGATTATCCGAGCGTTGGCGCTACCGAAAACGTAATTTTATGCTCCGCAATAAGCGAAGGAACTACCGTTTTACACAATGCCGCTTGCGAGCCGGAAATAGTCGATTTGCAGAACTTTCTTGTCAGAATGGGGGCAAAAATAGTAGGCGCGGGTACGTCGGTAATAAAGATTCACGGCGTAAAAAGTCTCCATGGTACACAATACGACGCTATGCCTGACAGAATAGTAGCGGGAACGTACGCTATTGCCGTAGCGATGAACGGAGGAGCTGTCAGACTTAACGGCGCAAGGATCTCAGATATGCGCGCCCTTTTATCTAAATTGTCAAAAACTTCTTGCAATATAATACAGGACGGTGGTAGTATATATATAAAATCAAACGGCAAACCTATAAGCGTGCCGCGCGTCACCACGCAGCCTCACCCAGGATTTCCTACCGATTTGCAGGCTCCGATGATGGCGTTGCAGACTGTCAGCGACGGCGTAAGCATATTTACCGAAAACATATTCGAAAACCGTTTTCGTCACGTGGGAGAACTAATCAAGATGGGGGCGGATATCGTAATTAACGGCAGGACGGCGGTAGTAAAAGGAGTGAATATTCTCACCGGTACTGACGTATACGCGCAGGATCTGAGAGGCGGAGCGGCTTTGGTGCTTGCCGGGTTAAAGGCAGAGGGAGTCACTACCGTTCACGGAGTGCACTACATAGACAGGGGATACGAAAAAATCGAAGAGGTTTTCCGTTCTTTGGGAGCGGACATAAGAAGAGAGTGAAAAAGAAATACGTAATAACAGCTTTGTGTCTTATTGTAATCGCGCTTGTAATCGCGTGCGGACAAATATTTACCGTACGCTCTATAAGCGTGGTGTTTTTCAATAAAACCGGAATATGCGACGAAGCTGAGGTTCTTCAGGCGTCAAAGCTGGCTTACAAAAGCAATATTTTCAACGTTAAAGAAAAAGCGATTATAAAAAACGTAGCGGAAGCTTTCCCGGACAACTCCATTGCGGTTATTTCAGTCGAAAGGAAATTTCCGGACAAAGTGGTAATAAACGTTAAAGAACGCGTCCCCGTATTCAAAATAAAGGTAAATTCGCAAACGGATGACGATTACGTAGCGACAGACAAAGATTTTCAGCGAGGAACGATAAAAAAAGAATCCGAGATAACGGCGCGCCTGATAGAGGTGGACGGTTTTGAAGTAAAAGAAAGCTTCGACGTTAAAGAGTGTATTGCGTTGAGAGCTTTCGCTTCTTCTCTCGTATCGGCAGGCTTGAGCGAGGAAGCATTGCCGTATTTTGTCGAACGTATAAGCATTAACGGTGATTCTTTGGAAATAAAGCTCTGTTCGTCGGGTGCCGTAATGCACGTGGGAACGGATAAAACTTCGGAGGAAACGACAAAACTCTACAAAGAGTATCTTTCTATGAGTATTTCGGAGCGCCAAGGCGCGGTTTTGCGCATTCAGGCGTAAAAATACTTATCGAATATTGACAACGTAAATTTTTCCCTATATAATTAGAAAGAAATTATATAGAGGTATTTATGCGTCGTTTCAAATCGGCTTTAATAGTAGAATACGGATATATGCGCCTGTTGCTTTTTGTCAAAAAGAACGGCGTTTTTACCTATTTCACAGAAGAAAGAACCGATTACGACGGGTTTTATTTTGACGGATTCAAAAATCCCGACGACGTTTTTTATAAAATACAGCAGCTTTTTTCGTCGGTTCAACGGTACGGAGCGGTCGAGAAAAACTCCATAGTGGTTTTGCCGGGAGCATTTTTCAAATACGGCGTGGACGAACGAGACGTCAGAATAGTTAGCGGAACGGTTACAAAAAACGACGTTGAAGCCTTGCTCGCTTCCTGCGGCGCTCGGTTGCAGGGCTATGAAGCGGTCGGGAGAATGCCGCTTACCTTCAGGACGCTACTCAATCCCGCCGTGGACAATCCCGTCGGAGAAAAAGCCGATCGCTTGCGCGTGACAGCGTCGGTAGAGTATCTGAAAAGCGGAATAAAAGAGCTTTTCGATAATTGCGCCAGAAGGCTCGGTAAAAGCTTTCAATTTGCTTCGTTCGGTTCGTTAGCCGCAAAAAAATCCGAAAAAGAAGCTCATTGTGCCGAAAGAACGATCGTTTTGCTTGCGGACGGCAATATCGACGTAGTAGCTTGCAGAGGCGGCGTTCCCGTCGACGTAAAGTCCGATATGCTCGGAGCAAGGCACGTATGCTACAGTTTAGCGGAGGAGCTCGATTGTTCCGACGAAGCTGCGGAAGTAATTGCAATGGGAGC
>JBJFAO010000069.1:0-3144 GCA_051887955.1 Christensenellales bacterium | reverse complement strand
GCTCCCATCTTCAACCTGGCCGATGCCGCCATCACTTGCGGCGGTTTCTCGCTGGTGTTGTTCTATAGAAAGACTTTCAGCCATTTCTACGAGCTGATTTTGCCCCATAAACAACGGTCGGAAGGCGAAGAACCGGACCGGCAATCGCAGGAGTAAACAAAGAGGTTATTACGAGAGCAAAATCGATATTAAAACAACTCGGCGCTTCTCATGAATTGAGCGGAGATCTTAAGGACAAGCTGAGCGCGGTTTCTTCTTACTCTGATACAAACGTAACGTCGGAACAGCTTTCGTTTTTCCCCGAGGATTCGCGTTTCACCGAAATCAAAAAAATACTTGAAAGCACAGATCCGAATCGTTGCACGCCGATAGAAGCGTTGACTATATTGAGCGATATGAAAAAAATATTGGAGAAATAAATGGGCAAAATAAATTTACTCGACAAAGCCGTATATAACAGAATCTCTGCCGGAGAGGTAGTGGAAAATCCGGCTTCGGTCGTCAAAGAGCTTGTCGAAAACAGTATTGACGCAGGAGCCGATTCGATAACCGTCGAAATAGAAAACGGAGGAATAAAATCTATTTCCGTCACCGACAACGGTTGCGGAATTGCTAAAGAAGACTTGACGCTCGCCGTTTTGCCCCACGCAACAAGTAAGATAAAAACGGCTTCTGACCTCGATACTATCGCTACGCTCGGTTTTCGAGGCGAGGCGTTGGCAAGTATAGTCGAGGTAAGCGAAACAACGATAAAAAGTAAATATATCGAATCCGAAACGGGAAATTATCTTGAAATAAAGGGCGGAGAAACTCAATCGGAGGGAATTTGCCCTATGTCGTGCGGAACGCAAATAACGGTTCGTTCGCTTTTTTACAATACGCCCGCCAGATATAAATTTCTGAAAACTCCGAAAGGAGAGGAGAACAACGTCACGTCTCTGATGGCTGAGCTGATATTTGCAAACCCAACGGTTTCGTTTTGCTATTCAGCGGACGGAGAGGTGGTTTTCCGTACCTACGGCGGAGGGTTGCAGGAAGCGATATACGCGGTTTACGGCAGCGACGTAGGCGATAATATGATTCCTGTTTATTTTGAGGAAAACGGCTATAAAATCAGCGGATACGTCGCCAGACCGGCAACCGAAGCCATTAAAAACAATCGTACCAAACAAACCTTCGTTATAAACGGAAGGACGGTATTCGATTCTACGATATCGGCGGTTATACAAAACGCATACGGCGAATTTTTGATGAAAAGGACTTTTCCTTCGATAATAATCGACGTTGTGATGCCTTTCGACTCAGTTGACGTAAACGTTCATCCGAACAAGAGAGAAGTACGTTTTGCCGACGCACGAAAAATTAACGGAATTATTTATCACGCCGTAAAAAACGCCGTTGAAAAGGACGCGGAAAGCTTACAGGAGAGTATTTTTACGCAAATACATAACTTACCGCAGAGTTCATGCGACGCCGAATTAGGTACGGATTTATTTTCTAAAACAAATTCGCCGGAAAGGACTCCGTATAAATCTACGCAACCGGATACAAACCAATCCTATGAGGAAGACGGGTATTTGCCAAACGTCCCCGACGTAGGCGCATATAAAAATTTCTCTGTCTATAAACCTGTCGATTTAAGCAAAATAAACGCCGAATATCTGAAATTTGCCGATTCGGGCAAAGAAGCCTCTTCGGACAAAGAAACCTACGAAACGGAGGACGATTTCGGTCTTTGTAAAACACCTCGTAACTCCGCGTATAAAATAATAGGACAGGCTTTCGACACGTACCTTTTGCTTGAAATAGACGATACGATTATTTTTCTCGATCAGCATGCGGCTCACGAAAGAATACTTTTCGACAATCTCGTCAGAGAAAACGCCGAAAACATGGCGGTACAGGAACTTCTTTTACCTTATGAATTCGAAACCGAACCGTCGGAAAGGGAATTTTTCGTTGAAAACGAGCAAAATTTTGAAAAACTCGGCTTCACTATAAAAATCGATAAAAATCGCGTGTCCGTTTATTCTGTCCCGGCAATACTAACGGATATGAATATAGGCGCATTTTTATCAGAGGTCGTACAGACAGGCAAAACCGAATTAAAACGCCTCGTCGATTCTTCGGTAATTAAGGACAAGATTGCAAAATGCGCCTGCAAAAACGCGATAAAAGGGGGAGCGTCTTTAAGCGACTCGGAAATAAAAACCGTAATTAATTACTTTTTCGAGAAAGGCGTGCCTCTGCAATGTCCTCACGGAAGACCTACTATGATTAAATTTACTAAATCCGAAATAGAACGATTTTTCGGGAGAAAGGTTTAATGTATATTGTAATCGGCGGCGCGACGGCGTCGGGAAAATCAAAGCTTGCCGTAGAGACCGCTAAGCTTCTGAAAGGGGAAGTAATCAGCGCCGATTCCATGCAGATATACAAAAAAATGGATATCGGAACGGCAAAAATCGGCAGCAACGAAATGCAGGGGATTCCGCATCATCTTTTGGATATTGTAGATCCGGAACAAAATTTCAGCACGGCGCAATACGCGCGGCTTGCAAAAGATACCGCCATTGAAATTGAAAACAGGGGCAACGTCCCTATAATTTGCGGCGGTACGGGACTATATATCAATTCGCTTATATACGACTATAATCTTTCTGCATACGACCCTAAGCTACGAGAAAACCTCAATGCAGAATTGGAAGAAAAAGGAATCGATTATATGTACGAAAAATTGCTAAAAATCGATCCTCTCGCAAAAAATATTCATAAAAACAACGTTAAAAGAGTAATACGCGCATTGGAAGTAATGCTTACGGAAGGAAAATCCATACTGTCAAAAACAGATAAGACCAATCTGACGAGGCACTTAATTTATGCCGTCGACGTTCCAAGAGACGAATTATACGAGAGAATAAACTTAAGAGTAGACGAAATGTTTTCGTCGGGATTGGTAGAAGAAGTAAGAAATCTCGTTTATAATTACGGACTAAAATTCGATATGCAAAGCATGCAAGCGATAGGATATAAGGAATTTAAGGGATATTTCGATAGGGAATACGATGAACCGACGCTTAAAGAACTCATAAAACAACATTCTAGAAACTACGCAAAACGCCGAATTACCTGGTTCAAGCGCAT
>JBJFAO010000068.1:0-3152 GCA_051887955.1 Christensenellales bacterium | reverse complement strand
CCTTGTCGGAAGAAGCTCTTTCTATCTCGTTGCCCTTTTCGTCCACGCCTTTTACCGCTTCTACGTCGAGAGGAGACGGGAGCAAGTCGACTACGCAGTCGAGAAGATTCTGCACGCCCTTGTTCCTGTACGCGCTTCCGCAAAGCACGGGAGTAACCTTCATCGCAATGGTAGCTTTACGCAAAGCGGCTATTATGTCCTCTATGGCTATTTCCTCTCCTTCGAGGTATTTCATCATTATATCGTCGTCGAAATCGGCGCATGCTTCGATAAGAGCGGTTCTTGCCTCTTCGGCCTTTTCCGTCATATCCGCCGGTATGTCGCCCACGACGAACTCCTTACCCTCTTTATCGGTATACGTAATAGCGTGCATATGCAGGATATCCACTATTCCGACGAAATTGTCCTCTTTGCCGATAGGCAAACAAATGGGCACGGGCACGGTATGCAGACGCTCTTTCATCATGTTTACGACGTTGTAAAAGTCCGCGCCGAGAATATCCATCTTGTTGACGAACGCTATACGGGGCACCTTGTATTTGTCTGCCTGACGCCAAACGGTTTCGCTCTGGGGCTCTACTCCGCCCTTAGCGCAAAAAACCGCCACCGCGCCGTCCAGAACGCGCAAGCTTCTTTCAACCTCTACGGTAAAGTCGACGTGTCCGGGGGTGTCGATAATGTTGATGCCGCAGTCTCTCCATCTTATGAAGGTCGCCGCGCTCGTTATCGTGATACCTCTTTCCTGCTCCTGCACCATCCAGTCCATCGTGGCTCCGCCCTCGTGAGTTTCGCCCAACTTGTGAACTCTGTGCGCGTAGAAAAGTATTCTTTCGGTAGTAGTGGTCTTACCGGCGTCGATATGAGCCATAATACCTATATTTCTTAATTTCTCTAACGGTACTTGTCTTGCCATTGTATCTCCTATATTTTTTTGAAATTTTTATCCGATTAACAACCGGAATTGTCTTTTGTCTGCGTTATTATAACAAGCAAAACGGCATAACCTATTGATTTTCAATGAGATATGCCGTAATCGTTATGCTATTATTGCCGTTAAAAGCAGATTTGATACTAATAACGGTAATGAGCGTAAGCCTTGTTTGCTTCTGCCATACGATGGGTATCTTCTTTCTTTTTGAAGGCTCCGCCGGCATTGTTGTACGCGTCCATAAGCTCGGCGGCGAGTCTTTCTTTCATCGTCTTCTCTCCGCGCTTTCTCGCGAAAAGAACGATCCAACGAATACCTAAAGTCTGACGTCTTTCGGGACGGATTTCCAACGGCACCTGATAGTTGCTTCCGCCTACGCGCCTTGCCTTTACTTCGAGCACGGGCATAACGTTTTCGAGAGCCTTCATATATACTTCGTTGGGGTTCATTCCCATTTTGTTTTCTATAATTTCAAACGCGCCGTAAACTATCTTCTGAGCTACTCCCCTTTCTCCGTCGTACATAATCTGATTGACCAGCTTGGTAACGACTTTGGAGTTGTAGATAGGATCGGGTAACACATCGCGCTTGGGCACACCACTTCTTCTGGGCATTTTATGTTCCTCCTAAATTTTTGTGTCGGGTATCTTGAATTCGATACGGATTTATTTGGGCTTCTTTGCGCCGTACTTACTTCTGGCCTGATTGCGCTTAGCCACGCCCGCGGTATCCAACGTTCCGCGAATGATGTGGTAACGCACGCCCGGTAAGTCCTTAACTCTGCCGCCTCTTATCAAAACGACGCTGTGTTCCTGCAAGCTGTGACCGATACCGGGAATATAAACGGTACCTTCCATGCCGTTGACAAGACGCACACGCGCAATCTTTCTTACAGCGGAATTCGGCTTTTTAGGCGTAGTCGTCGTAACGGAAAGGCAAACGCCTCTCTTCTGCGGACATTTGTCCATCATAGGAGCCTGGCTCTTCTTTACCTGACGCTCTCTGCCCTGCCTTATCAGTTGGTTAATTGTTGGCATTACTATTCCTCCTTTTGAATAGACCGAGTCAAATCCGTATTTTTTTCAACCCATTTATTTTAGGATCAACTCTGTTTTAGGCTAAATCTTTGCGTTTTCGTCAGCCACTCCGCAAACGGCGCACGCAACGTCCAGACCAAGCTCTTCTCCCAGCGCCTTTTTATCAGCAACCGTATGGCACGGGATATCGCTTGCGGAACACAACGAACGCACGCTTTCGGCAAGACTTTCGTCCGCGTCGCACGCCAACAGAACACACCTTATCCGTTTCGTGCGAATCCCTCTGACCGTACGGCGATAGCCCGCCACCACACGCTCTCGGGGAACGTCCTTTAATACGTTGTCCATATTTACCTCAATGAACAAATTGCCTATTTTTTTATAGGCTAAACAATTATAGCAATTACAAATTTTATTGTCAATCAAAAACGAGCGGTAAATTACGAATTTTTATTAAAAAAGCACTCGCCTTTAAACTGAGTAAAAGCGTCGTCGTCCTTATCGATTTCCTCTTCGGAAAGGGCGAAATATACGTTGGAATACGAGCCGTAAAAGGCATTTTTACCTATCTTGTTTACCGACGAGGGGAA
Source organism: Christensenellales bacterium (assembly GCA_051887955.1). GTDB lineage: Bacteria > Bacillota > Clostridia > Christensenellales > DTU072 > CAG-1782. Next base: position 597 of record JBJFAO010000068.1, on the reverse strand, counting down.
ATATACCGTACCGAGATACTTTCCGTCGCCAGCTTTTCCGAACCCGGCGAAAGCCTGCTCTCCTATCTCGGCATACAGGCTGCCCGACTCGAACCTTATTTCCGTCGTCGCGCCGTTAAAAGCGTTTTTACCTATCGAAGAAACGGTCGCGGGAATCGTCAGCGTTTTGCCCGAATACCCGGAAAAAGCGTTCTCCCCCAAGCTCGTAAGGGCGGTCTTCGACATATCCACGATAGCGGAACAGCCCGAAAAAGCGTGGCTGTCGATAAGACTCAACGTACCCGGCAAAACGAGCTTTTCTCCGCAAAATCCGGCAAACGCCCCGTTGCGGAGACTTGTCATGGAATTGCCCTCCCCGAAGCTTACGGAGCAGCGCGCGCCGTTAAAAGCGTCCTTCCTTATTTCCGTCACCATAGCTCCGAGGTTCACGCTGCCGGCGAATCCGGCGAAAGCAAAGCTCTCGACCACCGAATAATCGTCGGGAAGAATTACCTTGAAAGCGCAGCCGTCGAAGGCGTAGGGATAAATATTTGTCACCCCCGACAACGAAAAACCGTCCGTCGCTTTATTTTGAGGGACGCAAACGAGCGCGGTGCC
>JBJFAO010000067.1:0-3155 GCA_051887955.1 Christensenellales bacterium | reverse complement strand
TTCCTCTCCGTCGTATTCGTAGGATATCGTGACTTCAGTCTCCCCAAACACGAAATATTCGTTACCCGAACCGTAAATTACGTCGTACGTATGACACTCTTCTTCCGTTCCGCCGTTAAATTCGGCGATTACTTCCATGCCAGATCTGTCGAAGCTCTCGAATGCCCTATATACCGTCTTGTCGGGTTGAGTTTCTATTCTCAAAGACATCAGCTTTTTGAGATAAACCGTTATTATTTCCTTCCCGGTAACGGTAAGATAATTGCCGTCCGCGGGTACGTATTTCCACGAATAGTCGTACTCTCCTTCGATGAGCGTATCGCTCTCCCACGTTATGTTGCCGTCTGTGTCTCCCTCCGACAGGGCTATCGACGGCATAGACTCCCCGACGTAAGCTACCGTCTTTTCTATGACGGGATTGACGACGGGCTCCGCCTGAGCGAGGCTTACGGTTATCGTAAGATAAAAATTCTCATATCTTTCGGGATCGGCGTTATAGATAGCGTCGTATTCTTTTACGGACACGACAGGCACCGTCGACGGCGCAGCCCAGACGAAAAACTCGTCCAGAACGTAATCGGCAAGCCTGGCTCCCGACGAATAGACGCCGCCGAAAGACCGATGCGTTATTCCGGAGTATTCGCCCTTATCCGCCCTGAGCTTTATTTTTACGGAAAAATCAAAATAATTGTCGCTATCCGCATTGTAGAGAGCGTCGTATTCATTGATTCCGACGTCGAATACCGTCTCTTCGTCAAGCCAGCGGAAATTATCGTTCAACGCAATATACGATAACGTTTTTCCGCAATATTTACCCCCGTATACCGACGTGTTTCCCTCTCCGTAATCGTACGTTATCGACGAATAACGCCCTTTCGACAGGGAGAAATTCACCATGACGGGATAGTCGTTGTAATTATCCTTATCGGCGTTATAAAAAGCTGAATAAGCCGTTTGCGAAACGGTAGGGATTATCGTTTCGTCCGACCAGAAAAATCCCGTCGAAAGAGGATAATCGGACAAGCTCTTTCCTAAATATTCTCCCCCGTCTATTTTATCGAGTCCTTCATCGTAAGGGTAAGCTACGGATTCATAGGCGGCTTTGGCAATAGTCGCCACGACGACCGCGCTCTTTTTTTCCGTTGCGTTTTCTCCGTCCGAATAAGAAGCGGTACAGCGATAATACCCCGACTGCGACACTGTTACCAGCGACAAAGCGGCGGTTGTCCCTTCCGTAACGACGTATTCTTCTCCGTCCGCCGACCATTCCCACGAATACGCAAGCGGAAGCGGAAAATCAAATTCCGCCGTAATTACGACGGCGACTCCGTCGTAGACTTTAGACGCGTTGCCGCTCGTCCGTATAAAAATAATTTCGTTTAATCGGAATTTCGGAGTAAGCGCCGTTCCGTCGGAAAAGGTATTCAATCCGTTATAAACCCCTTCGCCGTCCGTCCACCCCTCGAAGGTATATCCCGTCCTTTCCTTTGTAGGCAGGAGCAAAGACAATCCCGTCCTTACCGAGACGGACTCACCGTCGAGCGTAACGCTGTACGCCGTCGAAAGATATTGCTCGTAATCGTCATAAAAATCGGAGTTTTCGTACAGGCTCCTTATCGCGGGCATTTTGCCGTTTTCGCATATCCAATCCCCGAGAACGGAGGAAAGTCCGCTCGCGCCGTTTATAAAAAACGCCGTCGCGCCCGACGGCGCGGAACAACCTGCTCCGTCGTAAAATACTTCTACGTCGCCGTACGGAATAAAGCAATCCTCTCCCGAAAGGTTTACGCTTACCGCAACGTCCGTCATAATCCCCGATTGTTGGAATACCGCGACCGTTCCGCTAACGTAGCTTGCCGTTATCGTTCCCAACGCGGAAGCGTTCTTAATTGTTCCTCCGTTGTTTACGCACAAGCCGGCGGCTTTTCCCTCCGAATACGTCGCCTCGACGTCTCCGGCAAAAAATACCGAGTCAATAACTCCGGCGTTGTCGTGACATATCCCTCCGGCGCCGTAAGCCCTGACCGAACCCGTTACGTATCCACCGTTAATACTGCCTCCGTTTTCGTAGACAAGTCCTCCGAAATACCCCTCGGTGGTCAAATCGAGATTTCTCGCTCTGCTTGCCGAAACGGCGCCTCCCTCGTTTTTATAGACTATTCCGCCGTAGCCGTATCCTCCGGACGTAACGCTTCCTTCATAGAGGCAATCGGATACGGAACCGTAGTTTTCGCATACGATTCCTCCCGCGCAACCGGTATCGGACGATAACCCCGACGCAGAACAGCCGCTTACGGAGCCTGTGTAAAGGACGTTTTCCGTACTGTCGGTTTCGATTGCGTTAACGGCGACTACGCCGCCCGTTTTCGCTACGTTCACTGCGGTAAGATTTATTACCGAACAATTATTCACGACTCCGACGTTATATCCCGCTATACCTCCGAAACCGTATTCGGTATTCACGCTTTCGTCGGAATTTTCATTTACGACAACCGAAAAATTCTCGGCTGTAAGATTTTCCACCCGTCCGTTTCCGCCTACGTATCCGAAAAGACCGTAATACGTAAGTCCTTCGGCGGTTTCTTCTATCGTAAAACGGGCGTTTTTCACCTTTTTGCCGTTGCCGTTAAAAATTCCGTTAAAAGGTCTCGGCTGTAATTCGTCCGGGTATCCGATACAAATTCCGTCGGAGGACAGGTCCACGTCGGAAACAAGACTAAAATATTTACCCGAAAAATCGTTGCCGCCGTTTACCGACGACGCCAAAAAAGCAAGATCGGCAGGAGAAGTTATCGTATAAGGCGTCGTTTCGCTTCCCTCCCCCGACAGTGACGAAGATACCTCTCCGCTCCATGCTTCGGCATTTCCCCCGATTTCCGGAACCGCGCCGCCGAACAATAGCGTCGCCGTCAGAAACAACGCAAAAATCGCCAGTAAAAAAGTTCTTTTATAGCCGTCAACGGACATAATGCCTCCGCGTATATTGAAAATTTATAATTATATTATATATCTTTATCCGCGTTTCCGTCAACAGACTTATTTTTCCTCCCGTGCCGCGTAAGATTAACGGAAATATCAAAAACGCCCCGAAAAAATCGGAGCGTTTTAATTCGTTTGTAAATTTTATTTCGTTTACGCCACTTTTTGCCTCTTTA
>JBJFAO010000066.1:0-3174 GCA_051887955.1 Christensenellales bacterium | reverse complement strand
AAAAGCCCTTAAAAATTGCAGTTATGGGTTGTGTGGTGAACGGAGTAGGCGAGGGAAAATTGGCTGATTTCGGCGTTGCGGGAGGAAAAAACAAGTCGATTATTTTTCAAAAAGGAAAAATTCTGAAGAGCGTAGATAACAATGATATAGAAGCGGAAATACGCCGTCTTACGGAGGAATTTAGCAATGATTAAAACGCCGTTTATCGAAGCGATAGATGAAAAGCTCCGCCCCGAAGAGCGTATTTTCAAATTGCGTTCGGCTGAATTATCGGGTAATCTTTTTAGAGTTACTCTGCTTGTCGACCACAACGCGTACGACGTCGTTCTTGACGACGTCCTTAAGGAAAAGGTCATGCGTATAGCCAAAGAAATAATTCCGGAAGCGTTTTCTCTTACCGTCAAATACGTTAAAGCCAACGCAGAAGAAAGCACGATAATTAAACGAATAATGGAGTTTATGTACAATGAAAAACCCACCGTTTATTCCGGTTTTACTAAATCTAAAATCGAGGTTGAGAGCGACTCTGATTTAATTGTAGTAAGAATTATTCTTGCGAAATATCTCTACGAATACGCTGTCAATTCCGGTTTGAAAGAAGAGCTGGAACGACATATCGGCAGCTGGGTAATGGAAGACGTGGAAGTTGAATTTGTGGCTGTGCCGAATACGGACGACGCTATTATCGATAGGCGAGTGCAAATAAAAAGCTCGTCTATAGGAACGATAAAAATCGAAATCAACAGATACCTTTACGGAACTATTCCGAGCGAGCCGAGATATATTTCCGACGTAGCGCAAAAAGAGCTCGACGACGTCGTTTTGTGCGGAGCCGTGTCAAACGTGAAGTCGAGGTATATTGAAAAGATAAAAAAGAATTTGTTTACGTTCAATATTAACGACACCACGGGGAACCTTAAGGTAAAATATTTTGCCAAGCCTTATATCGAGCCTATGGCGGAGGTTAAGGAAAAATTGGCTAAAAAACTCAAAAAAACCGTCGAAGAACTCGAAGAAGAGAATGCTTTCGGAGTCAATTGGAGCAATGTATTCGTAGACGGAGCCATTCTTGTGTTTCAGGGTAAATTGTCGTTTGACAATTTTGATAAAGCCAACGTGCTTATGGCAAAAAACGTGGCGGAATGTTCTATCGATTACAGCAGTATTAATCTGAAAAAAGATTTTCTGCCCGAGCCGGAAAATTACGTCCATATTTTTCCCGAGTCTATTCAGGCAAACGTTCAGAACAATCTCTTCGTCACTCGGAACAATCCCGAACTCGAAAAGCACGAATACGTTGTTTTCGACTTAGAAACAACGGGGCTTGACGCTACGCACGATTTAATTATAGAAATAGGCGCGATAAAAATAATCAACGGAGAAATAACGCAGAGTTTTTCGTGTCTCGTAAATCCCGGAATAGAAATTCCGCCAAGAATTACCGAAATAACGAATATTACCGACAAAATGGTGGAAAATTGTTATAAAATCGAAGACGTTATCGGCGATTTTTACAAGTTTACGAGAAACAGCATAATGGTCGCGCATAACGCGCCGTTCGATATGGGATTTATATCGGTGGCAGGTAAAAAATATCTGTACGATTTCGACAACGCATATATTGACACACTCGCAATGTCCAGACAGACGTTGCCTTCGTTGCGGCATCACAATCTCGAGTCGATATGCAAATACTTTAATGTTTCGTTAATCGGGGCGCACAGAGCGGTAAACGACGCTCTCGCAACGGCAAAAGTTTTTATTGAGTTGATGAACAGACAAAATTATTAAAAACGCTTGATTATAATATGTTTTTATGTTAATATATAAATACTTAATAGAGTAACGTCTTGAGAGTGACCTTAACGGGTCACTCTCAATCGTTTAAGTGAGTTTTTCGGGAGGAATATGAAAGAAAATATTGTCGAAAAGGCGACGGAATTGATTGTTCCGATAGTGGAAAATCTCGGATACGAGGTTGTTGAAATAACTTACGGCAAAAATTACGGCGAAAATAACCTTACCGTATTTATTTATAAAAAAGGCGGTGTTTCGCTTTGCGATTGCGAGAAGGTAAACGACGCCTTAAACGACGTGCTTGAAGAAAACGACGTTACCGAAGGTCAGGCGTACAATTTTAACGTTTCCAGTCCCGGTCTTGACAGACCGATAAAGTCCGACGACGATTACCGCAGAAGTCTGGATACGGAAATAGAAATACTTTTCAAAAAACCTCTCGGAAAAAAGAAAAAAGCCAACGGTATCCTGATAGGATACGACGAAAACAGCGTTACGCTTTCCGTAAAAGGGAAAGAAACCGTTTTTGACAAAGAAAATTTCGAGGTCGTAAGACCTTATATTAAATTTTAATAACGACAGGAGGAACCTACTAAAAATGATAAACAGAGAATTTTTTCTTGCTCTCGATCAGCTTGAAAGAGAAAGAAAGCTTGACAAAGAAATGCTTATTGCTTCCATAGAAGCGGGACTTGCTTCCGCATATAAGAAGGAAATGGGCGAAAGCCGTACGGTTACGGCAAAGCTTAATCCCGAAACGGGGCGAATTGAGTTTTATGCCTACCAGACGGTAGTCGAGGGAGAACCCCAGGAGGACAGCCAGCTTTCTTTGGAGGAAGCGCGCGACATTAAAGAAGACGCTAAAGTCGGCGACGTAATCGGCGAAGACATCACGCCGAAAGAGCTTTCCAGAATAGCCGCTCAAACCGCAAAACAGGTTATTATGCAGAGAATAAACGAGGCTATCCGCGAACAGGTGGCTGCGGAAATGAACGACAAAGAAGGCGAGCTCGTTCAGGCGATAGTAAGAAGAATAGAAAACAATATCGTTTACGTCGAAATTACCAATTCGCAAATGGAAGGCGTAATGAATCTTAGCGATCAGGTATACGGCGAAAAGTACGAAATAGGCGATAAAATCAAAGTTTACGTCAAAAAAGTACGCGATACCGGCAAAGGCACCCAGGTGGTGGTATCCAGAAGCTGCGCAGGTTTCGTTAAAAAACTTTTCGAAATGGAGGTTCCCGAGCTTCGTTCCGGTCTCGTCAGAGTTAAAAATATCGTTCGCGAAGCCGGAAACCGCACCAAGATGGCAGTTTACAGCGACGACGTGAATCTCGACGCGTTAGCTTCGTGTATCGGTCCCAAAGGCGAAAG
>JBJFAO010000065.1:0-3178 GCA_051887955.1 Christensenellales bacterium | reverse complement strand
GTCGGATTCGGTAAGCATAATAGCCGCCGCCGAACTGTTGGAAATAATCTCGTTTATTATTCTTTTGTTATTGCTACGTTTTAACATTGTCTCTCCTTTTCATATATTGTAAATGATTAGTAAATAAAAATCAAACGATTGAATAAAAAGTTTATAACAATTGAAAAAAACTATTCAATGCTTTATAATTGTCCTGTTTATATGCGCGGAATGAATAAAACGTTTGACATTCCCGAAATATCTTTGATAATATGATTTTAACATCGTACCGTCAGAAAACGGCTTTTTTAATTATTGGCTTTCGGGTACGGAACACAGGAGGATATAAATGAAAAAATACAACGTTGCCGTTGTCGGCGCAACAGGCATGGTCGGCACCAAGTTTCTGCAAGTGCTTACGGAAAAAAATCTTCCCGTCGAAAACTACTATCTTTACGCTTCGGCAAAAAGCGCGGGTAAGGTTATCGACTTTATGGGCAAGCCTCATACCGTAATCGAATTAAAAAAAGAAAACGTCGCCGATAAAAAAATAGATTTCGCTCTGTTTTCCGCCGGAGCCGGCACGTCTAAGGAATACGCACCGATATTTGCCGAACAAGGAGCTGTCGTAATCGACAATTCTTCACAGTGGAGAACGGATCCCGACGTACCTCTCGTCGTCCCGGAAGTCAATGCGGAAGCGGCGAAAAAGCATCACGGCATAATAGCCAACCCCAACTGCTCCACCATTCAGGCAATGCTGCCGTTAAAAGCTCTGCACGATAAATATCAAATCAAAAGAATAGTATATTCTACCTATCAGGCGGTAAGCGGAGCCGGAGTCGCCGGATACAACGATCTTGTGTCGCAAGCCAAAGAAGGAGAAACCAAGAAGTTCCCCTATCCGATTTTCGGCAACGTAATTCCGCAAATAGACGTCTTTCTTCCCAACGGATACACTAAGGAAGAACAGAAAATGATTTTCGAAACCAAAAAAATTCTCGACGATTTTTCTTTGAAAATTACCGCTACCACAGTGCGCGTTCCCGTCAGACACGGGCATAGCGAATCGATAAACGTCGAGTTTTTCAAGCCCTGCACCCTCGAAGGAATAAAAGACGCTCTGAAAAACATGAAAAACGTTGTCCTTGTGGACGATATAGAAAAAGGAATATACCCCATGCCTATTTACGCTGAAGACAAGGACGAAGTTTTCGTAGGCAGAGTCAGACTCGACGATACCGTCGAATCCGGTTGTAATCTCTGGGTTGTTGCCGACAACATAAGAAAAGGCGCGGCAACAAACGCCGTTCAGATAATGGAATACCTTATGTCGCAAGACAAATAGTAAAAATATATATAAATCGCATATATTATATAGATAAGGAGGCATAAATGGCAATATTCAAGGGTACTGCTACCGCGTTAATAACCCCGTTCGTCGACGATAAGGTCGACTTTCCGTCACTCGGAAGACTAATCGACTATCAGCTAAATAACGGCGTCAACGCATTGGTAATAAACGGTACTACGGGCGAGCCTACCACCATGACTCACGACGAAAGAACGGCTGTGGCAAGGTTCGCTATTTCTCGTGTAAACGGCAGAATTCCCATAATTCTCGGCGCGGGGAGCAACAACACTTATACTGCCATAGAATACGCTCAGGAAGCGGAAGCTCTCGGCGCGAACGCCGTACTGGTAGTAACTCCTTATTACAACAAAGCCACTCAAAAATCCTTGGAAGCGCATTACAAAGCCATTGCCGACAGCATAAATATCCCGATAATTATGTACAACGTCCCCGGACGTACGGGAGTAAACATGTTGCCGGAGACGGTAAAAAAGCTATGCGGATATAAAAATATCGTAGCAATAAAGGAAGCATCCGGAAGCATAAGCCAGATGATGGAAATCAAACACCTCTGCGGCGACGCAATCGACCTTTATTGCGGCGACGACGGAATAGCCTATCCCTGCATGGCGGTCGGCGGAATCGGCGCGATAAGCGTGACGAGCAACATAATCCCCTCCGCTTTTTCCCAAATGACCGACGCGTGCCTTAACGGAGAATTCGATACTGCCTGCAAAATACAATTTGATATGCTGCACCTTATCAACGCGCTTTTCTGCGAGGTCAATCCTATTCCCGTAAAAACAGCGGCGTATTGGTTGGGATTGATAGAATCGGACTATATGCGTTTGCCTATGATTAAAATGGAAAAACGAGACGTTTTAAGCAAAGCTTTGACCGAATTCGGATTGAATTTCGAGGTGAAAGAATGAAAATTCTTATTTACGGAATAGGCGGAAAGATGGGCGGAATACTATACGAAAAAATTGCCGCCTCCGAAACGGATACCGTCTGTTGCGGCGTAGACAAATATGCCGATAAATCCTCTTTCCCTTTTCCCGTCTACGACGACTGCTCGGCGATTGCCGAAAAGCCCGACTGCATAATAGATTTTTCGGTAAAAGAGGCAGTGTACGACTATCTCCCCTACGCCGTTAAAAATTCCGTTCCGTGCGTCATAGCCACCACGGGACACTCCGAAAAGGAAGAATCCTTGATTATAGACGCAGCGAAAAAAATTCCCGTTTTCAAAAGCGGAAATATGAGTCGCGGTATTAACCTATTGATTAAGCTAATAAAAACGGCTTGTAATTACCTTGGAGACGACGCGGACGTAGAAATAGTAGAAACTCACCACAGACGCAAAAAAGACGCGCCGAGCGGAACCGCTCTTATGCTTGCGAAAGCAGTAAAAAGCGTAGCTACAGATACTAATTTTGTCTTCGGAAGAAATCCGGACAGCAATAAAAGAGAAAAACGCGACCTCGGAATAAGCGCAGTGCGCGGCGGCACTGTCGTCGGGAAGCATGAGGTGTCGTTTTTTATGGACGACGAAGTCATCACGTTGACTCACGAGGCGGAAAACAGAGCTATTTTTGCCGAAGGCAGTATAGAAGCCGCCCATTACTTAGCGGATAAAAATCCGGGACTTTATGAGACGATGGACTTCTGATACGATTCGCAAATCTCAAAGAGCACGTTTTTAATAAAGCAAACAAAAGCTAACGGCAAGGGCAAATCCCGTAATAATTTTCACACGACATAAAAAGGATAGCAAAATTTGAAGTGACCCCCATTTGGGACACTCCATAAAAAGGACCTTTACAATTATCTCCTATGGTATAA
>JBJFAO010000064.1:0-3181 GCA_051887955.1 Christensenellales bacterium | reverse complement strand
ACGGAAATCTTACGTTTTTGCGCGATATATACCCTTACGAGTTTGTTTACGCCGGGATCGAGCTCGTCTTTGTTCTCTCTCGTGAACACCTTAACGTCCACTACCGTGCCGCCTTCGCCGTGAGGTACCTTCAAGGATACGTCGCGAACCTCTCTGCTCTTTTCTCCGAAGATGGCTCTGAGCAATCTCTCTTCGGGCGTAAGCTCGGTTTCGCCCTTGGGCGTAACCTTACCGACGAGATAATCTCCGCTTCTGACTTCCGCGCCCACCATTACTATACCGTCGGCGTCGAGGTATTTCAACAAATCCTCGCTTACGTTGGGTATATCGCGCGTAATCTGCTCCTCGCCGAGTTTGGTGTCTCTCGCTTCGAGCTCGTATTCTTCGATATGAACGGTAGTGAATACGTCGTGCTTGACGAGTTCTTCGCTAATAAGTATAGCGTCCTCGTAGTTGTAGCCCTCCCAGGTCATAAACCCTATAAGAATATTGCGTCCGAGAGCAAGCTCTCCGTTCTGCGTCGCGGGACCGTCCGCAAGCACGTCGCCGGCTTTAACCCTGTCTCCCTTGTTGACGATGGGACGCTGATTTATACAGGTGCCCTGGTTGCTTCTTCTGAATTTCTGAATATCGTAATATTCTTCCTCTCCGTCGTCGCAAGCAACGACAATTTCTTCCGCGGTGACCGATTGTACGGTTCCCGACTTCTTGGCTATCACGCATACTCCGGAGTCGTACGCCACCTTGTATTCCATACCGGTACCCACTATAGGCGCCTCGGGACGGAGCAAAGGAACCGCCTGACGTTGCATGTTACTACCCATAAGAGCACGGTTCGCGTCGTCGTTTTCAAGGAAGGGAATAAGACTGGTCGCCACCGAAACGAGCTGTTTGGGATCGACGTCCATATAATCGACTTCGCCGGCGGGATATTCCTTTATATCCTCCCTGCAACGGCAGGTAACGCGGGCGTTGACAAAACGACTGTCCTCGGTAAGAGGTTCGTTTGCCTGAGCTACTATATACTTATCCTCTTCGTCCGCGGCAAGATAATCCACCTTGTCGGTAACGACTCCCGTAGCCTTGTCCACTTTGCGGTAAGGAGCTTCGATAAATCCGTATTCGTTAATCCTTGCGTAAGAGCTCAGCGAGGTGATAAGACCTATGTTCTGACCTTCAGGCGTCTCGATAGGACACATTCTGCCGTAATGCGAGTGGTGAACGTCGCGGACCTCCAGACCTGCTCTTTCTCTGTTCAGACCGCCGGGTCCCAAAGCCGACAGCTTACGCTTGTGGGTAAGCTCGGCAATCGGGTTGGGCTGATCCATAAACTGGGACAGCTGACTGCTTCCGAAAAACTCTCTGATGGCAGAGGATACGGGACGAATATTTATAAGAGACTGCGGCGTGACGTCGTTGGGATCCTGCGCAATGCTCATTCTTTCTTTAATAACTCTTTCCAATCTGGAAATACCGATACGGAACTGGTTCTGGAGCAATTCTCCCACGCTTCTTACGCGACGATTGCTCAAGTGGTCGATATTGTCGCAGTAATAGAAGCCGTGTTTCATACCGAGATTGTAGCTTACCGTCGCCACTATATCGTCGGTGGTGATATGCTTCATAACGAGCTCGTCTTTGTGCTCGGCGCACGCCTTTTTAAGCGCTTCTTTGTCGTCGCCGAATTCTTCCAGCAAAGGCAAAAGGTTGGGATAATAAACTCTCTCCTTTATGCCGATATTGCGGGGATCTTCTCCTATATAAGCGGCGAGGTCTACGGTATTGTTGCCGATTACTTTGTATTCCTTACCGTCGGGAGTAGCTACGTAAACGACGTTGATGCCGGCGTCCTGAATTTCTTTCGCCTTGACTTCGTCCATCACTTCGCCCTTTTCGGCAAGAATTTCTCCGTCTGCGGTAACCGCGTCGCGGGAAAGAGTCAATTTGTTGATTCTTTCTGCAAGGGAAAGCTTTTTGTTGAATTTGTATCTGCCCACGTGACTTACGTCGTAACGGCGGGAATCGAAGAAAATGTTGTGGATAAGCACGTCCACGCCGTTTGCGGTGGGAACTTCGCCCGGCTTCAGACGACGATAAAGCTCTACCTTCGCGCTTTCCACGCTGTCGATTTCACCGTCCTTTTCCGCCGTAGCCATTATCATCGGATCGTTGTCGAAAAGCTCGAACAGCTCTTTGTTCGTGCCGTAGCCCAAAGCTCTGAGTAAGACGGTGGAGGTTATTTTACGGTTGCGGTCCACTCTTACGCTCAGAACTCCCGTGGGATCCTGCTCGAATTCCAACCACGCTCCGCGGTTCGGAATGACGGTGGTGCCGTAACGCATAACGCCGTTTTTGTCAAGCTCTCCTTTGGTATAAACGCCGGGGCTTCTGACAAGCTGGCTGACTACGACTCTTTCGGCGCCGTTTATTATGAACGTGCCCTTTTCCGTCATTTTGGGAAGGTCGCCCATAAAAACGGTCTGTTCCAACATTTTACCGGTATCCTTAACGGTAAGCCTTACCTTGACCTTCAACGGTGAGGTGTAGGTAACGTCTCTTTCCTTGCACTCTTTTATCGTATACTTGCAGGTACCGTCGAGAGTATGCTCCAGAAATTCCAATTCGAGCTTTCCGCTGTAATCGGTAATCGGGGAAAAGTCCTGAAAAACTTCGCCTATACCCTCTCGTATGAAGGTATCGTAGGAGTCTCTCTGAACTTCAATCAGATAGGGCATATCGAGAATATGTTTTATCTTGCTGAAAGACCATCTCTCGGTATTGCCGCATTTAATCTTGTGGATTTTTTGAGACATCGCATTGCTCCTTAATAAAAAATTCTGTTCGAGCGGTGAAAATATCGCCGTAGCGTATAAAATCGCAAGTATCCCCAAACCCCAAAACTGTACGTTTTCGGGTTTAAGGGTATAGCACTTTAGAATATTTATACATTGTAACATTATAATTGATTTTTACAAGCGTGTCAATTGATTTTATCCGATTCCGTAAAAATTTTTGCCGAAAAAACGTCTTTTTTTCCTTTTTGTCGCAAGGGCAAAATCTGCCGTATTGACGAAATCGCGTTTTTGGGTTATTATATGATACGTTAGATAATTTATAAAAGAAAGGAGCTCCGTTATGGATAAAAATTCTCAGAGTCCGATAAAGAAGATAAAGGCGTTTT
>JBJFAO010000063.1:0-3192 GCA_051887955.1 Christensenellales bacterium | reverse complement strand
AATCATAAAGTAGATCCCCTTTACGTTCACGTTCCCTTTTCCAAAGAGGCTCTCGAACGCCCCGTCGTCACCAACGTTCATGCGGGACAGGAGTTCGACTTTATCCTCGAAGGCACTCTGAAGGTGGCAATTAAGGATAAGGAAGAAATTCTGCACGAGGGAGACAGTATTATATACGATTCGTCTACGCCTCACGGCATGGTCGCATTGTCGGAAGGCGGCTGCAAGTTTTTGGCGATTGTTATCAAATAATTTTTTGACGGGCGCACGGGCGCATCAGGAGCGGAATGTTTAGATTATTCAAACACTTAAAACCGATGGCAAAATTTTTCGTGGTTGCGGTGATTTTGCTCTTTGCGTCGGCACTTGCCGAATTGTATCTGCCGGGAATGATGAGCGACATCATAAACGACGGTATTTATTTGGATTACGAACCGATGTATAAGCACGAAACCATGCAGAATCCCTTCGGAGAAATCGACATCACGGGAGACGTGGACGGGTTTGAAAAGGACAAGATACCCGTCTTCGAGATGAAAGACGGTTTTTCCACCGTCGATATAAAAAACGTATGGAACGAGCAGTTCAACTCTTTCCCGATAAAGTTCAATTTTATGGATATTCCCGTAAAGGACAGTAAAGAGCTCTTTAACGACGTTTTGCTTCCTTTTATGAATTCCATAAAAGAATATCAGTTCGATAAAATTTCCGAAAAATACGGATACGAGGTTTCTACCTTCAACGACTACAAAGCCGAAGATAAGGAAAAGGTGCGAGAGGCTATGAGCAAACTCATAGATTTCGACAGCATATTAAAAACGAATCTCGAAGGCGACGCTATAAATCTCGATACTTTCCTCGATATTTTTAAGGAAGGCGAGGGCGAAGAAGAGGACGTATGGAGCGACGATCCGAATATGAAACGCCTTCTTACGAGCTGCGTTATGTGTATGAAGCACTCCGAGTACGGCAATCTGCTTCCCATACCGCTCGATAAAGAAACGGGAGAAAGAGTCGCCGTGGACAGCAACGGCGTCGTGATAGACAAGAGCCGTATCGAATACGTAATCGACGATGAAACGGGCAGAGTTTCTCCCTTCCCCGATTACGAAATAATACTGTGCAACAGCGTTCTCGGATACGCATACAAGTACGAGAACAATACCAAGTGGATTAAGAATAAGCTCGGTATGACGGAGGACGAAATAAGCGACGCCGTCGACAACAACAGTCAGGAAAAAAATTCCTTCCTGAAATTTTTGGATATACTCAAGCTCAGCAAGAAAGGGACGACCACGGACGCGTTGAGCAAGAAAGTGGAAAAGACGAGAGAGGAATGGCTGACGCCCGACGGCATTACCATTCAGACCGCCGATATGGGCTTTATCGCGCGCAAAGGTCTTATGATGCTCCTGTTTACCCTTTTCGCTTCTCTGTGCACCATAGTAGCTATGTTTATGAGCAGTAAGATAGCGGCATATTTCAGCAAGGTGCTCCGTTCTATGGTATTTGCAAAGGTGGAAGGCTATTCGCTCGTTGAATTCGATAAGTTTTCGACGGCGAGTCTCGTTACCCGTTCCACCAACGATATAAACCAGATTCAGAACGTATTCTTGGTTATTCTGCGCACCACGTTGTCCGCTCCCGTTACCATAATAGGCGGCTTTATATTCAGCTTCCGCGCCAACGTATCGATGACTATGGTTCTCGTATACATACTTCCCATACTGTTTATTGCAGCCGGGGTGGCGGCTAAGATATGTCAGCCCCTCTTCAAGGTAATACAGAGGAAAGTCGATCAGCTTACCCTCATAATGCGCGAGGGAATAACGGGAATAAGAGTCGTGCGCGCGTTCAATAAGCAAGAGCAGGAAAAGAAGCGTTTCGACAAGGTAAACATTTCCGCTTCCCGTACGGCGGTCGTTTTGCAGAGATACTGCGCGGTTTTGGTTCCGCTTATAAACATCTGTCTCAACTGCGCTTCGGTAGGTATATTCTGGAGAGCGGCTAAACAGGTCGCCGACAATACCATTTCCGACGTGGGAAGCATGCTCGAGGTCAGCCAATATATCACGCAGATAGCGATGTCGATGGTATTCGTCGCGAGCGCGGTGGTTATTTTCCCGAGAGCGTCCGCGTCCGCCGAAAGAATATTGCAGGTAATGGATACCGACGTCGCCGTAGTGGATAAAGACGGAGCAACCGATACGAGCGACGATTCGGGTACGGTAGAGTTCCGTCACGTCAATTTCAAATACAGTCCCGACGCGGAGAAAAATATTCTCGAAGACATCAGCTTTAAGTGCGAAAAAGGCAAGGTTACCGCAATCGTAGGCGGTACCGGCAGCGGAAAGTCCACGATAATAAACCTTATACCGCGTTTTTACGACGTTACGGGCGGTCAGGTTTTCGTAGACGGGCAGGACGTTTCCACCTATCCGCAAGCGGAGCTACGCAAAAAAATAGGTTTCGTGCCGCAGAGGAGCATTCTTTTTAGCGGAACTATCGCCGACAACCTGCGTTACGGCAAGGAGGACGCTACCGAAGAAGAGATGTGGGAGGCATTGCGCATAGCGCAGTCCGACGCTTTCGTAAGGGAAAAGGAAGGCGGATTGGAGTACGAAGTGGAGCAGGGCGGTCAGAACTTCAGCGGAGGGCAGAAGCAGCGTCTTTCGATAGCGAGAGCGGTGACGAGACGTCCCGAAATATACATATTCGACGACAGCTTCAGCGCGCTCGACTTCAAGACGGACGCGAAATTGCGTAAGGCGCTTGCCGAAGTAACGCAAGAGAGCATAGTAATAATCGTCGCGCAGAGAATAGGTACTATTATGGACGCAGACGAAATTATCGTTATGGACGACGGCAGAATGGTCGGAAAGGGCAAGCACGCCGACCTTATACGCAACTGCAAGCTTTACCGCGACATAGCGTTGAGCCAGATGAGCGAGGAGGAACTTGGATTATGAACGACGAAATCGTAAAGGTTGAAAGCGAAGCAGTTTCTTCCGTCGGTAAAATGGATATGTCCGGAGCTTTCGGTGCAAGCTCCATAAACGTAGAGAAGGTTCAGGGCGCGGAAAATTTCGGCAAGACGGTAAAGCGTCTCATAAAATATATGAGACCGGAGCTCGTCGCGTTGATTGCGATGATATTAATAGCCGCCGTCGGAGCGTGGTTCGGCGTATGGGT
>JBJFAO010000062.1:0-3200 GCA_051887955.1 Christensenellales bacterium | reverse complement strand
CTGCGCCTTTTTTCAATAACGCCGAGGGCTACCGACAGCCCTATAACCGCCAGAATGAGAATGCCTCCCGTCACCGCTACGGCTATTTTTGCCTTTTTGCTCATATTGTCCTCCTTACACGCAAAATACGTGTTCGCCTATTGTAAGATTGATTTTTTTCGACCTTATCCAAGCGTTGGTGGCAGTGTTGGGATTGTAATAATACAGGCACCCGTAGGTAGGATCCCAGCCGTTCATCGCGTCCCTCGCAGCCCTCATCGCCGTTTCGTTAGGGGTAAGATTTATCTGCCCGTCGCTCACCGCGGTAAAGGCTCCCGATTGGTAAATTACGCCCGATATGGTATTGGGGAAAGAAGAGCTTCTCACCCTGTTCAGGACTACCGCCGCCACGGCTACCTGTCCGGTATACGGCTCTCCTCTCGCCTCTCCGTAAACAAGCCTCGCCAGCAGATATTCGTCGTTGGAATTGCTCCCCGTAGCCCCTCCGCCGAGACTTATTCCCATCGCGGCGGCGGTTTTTGCGCCCACTATTCCGTCTGCCACGAGTCCGTTTTTCCGCTGAAAATATTTCACTGCCGCGGTAGTCTTCGCGCCGTAAATGCCGTCGACGGCTCCCGTATAATATCCCCAGTTTTTCAGCTTCGTCTGAATGGTTCGCACCGTCTGACCGGTACTTCCCTGCTTTACCGTAGCCGCGTCGGCGGATTGGTCGGAAAGACTTATCTCTCCCAGCACGAAAACTCCGACGGCGACAACCGCCACCAGAAGCACCGCCGCAAGAACGATATTTATCACAGTCGTTCTTTTTGTGTTGTTTTTGTTAATTTTTGTCATTTCCCCTCCGTGAATTGATAAAATCCAAAATTCTGGAACGATATTCCGCTTCCTCCCCGAAACACAAAGGCGGATACGCCACGCACCACCAATTATTGCCCTTGCCCGATCCGAGATTGATAATAACCGCCTCGTAAACTCCGCTTTCGAGAGTCAGATCGCCGTAATTTCTGGAAGGAAAATACTCTTCGCCGACAACCACTTCCGCACCGTAAAAAAATCCGTTTTTTTCAAGCGTCGCCCTGCACAGAGCCTCCAGTCGTAAAGAATTTTCCTCGATAATCGTCTTCGCTTCCTCCACGCTTTTCGCTTCGGACAGAAGAGACGTAAGGAAAGCGACTACTTCGTCCCTTACCTTGAGCTTTACCGTCTGGTCCTCTTCGCCGTTGCCGTTAGCTCTTATGTGAAGCCGCAGCGGTTTTTCCCTCCCGGCGCAAGAAACCGCCGTAAAAGCTACGCTTAATACGATTATTGCAAGTATAAAAATCCGGAATACCCTTTTCATATCCGGGTATTATTTCCCGTCGAACTCCTTTTATACTCCCGAAAAGTCTTGTCGCGACAAAAAAACGCTCCGTTTTTACCCCAAATGACCTTGACTTATTTTTTTACGTGTGATATTATTTTTATACACGTAATAATCGGAGGACAGAAAGTATGAAACCCATAAAAACTATAGCTACGAAAAATCTTTGCGACAGCGCGAAAAACGGCGGCTGCGGAGAATGTCAGACCTCTTGCCAATCCGCTTGCAAAACGAGCTGCGGCATCGCCAATCAGAAATGCGAAAATAAGAAGAAATAATCGTAAACGCACGGGAACGCCGCCTTATGGGCGGCGTTCTTTATGTTCGTCGGTAATATCGACGCAATCATTCCCTGTTTCGATTGCGTTTTTTCCGCACAAACGAAACCTTTTCGGAGAAAAATATGATACATTGCTATAAAATGGGGGGACTTAACATAGTCCTCGACGTCTATTCGGGCTCGGTACATATAGTCGACGATCCCGTTTACGACGTGATACGCGCTTACGAAACGACTCCGCGCGACGTTATTTATGCCGACGTCTTAAAAAAATACGACGACGTCGCCGCCGCCGATCTGGACGAATGCTTTAATCAGATAGAAGAATTGAAAGCGGAGGGCAAGCTGTTCTGTCCCGACTCGTACAAGGGTATGGCGGGAGAGCTTAAAGAACGCTCCGCCGGCATAGTTAAAGCTCTGTGTCTGCACGTGGCGCATACCTGCAATCTCAATTGCTCCTATTGCTTTGCAAGCCAAGGCAAATATCACGGAGACCGCGCTCTTATGAGCTTCGAGGTAGGCAAACGCGCTCTCGACTTTCTTATAGCTTCCTCCGGCAACCGCCGCAATCTCGAAGTGGATTTCTTCGGCGGAGAACCGCTTATGAACTTCGACGTGGTCAAACGTCTCGTCGCTTACGCAAGAAGCGTCGAAAAGGACGCGAAAAAGAATTTTCGCTTTACCCTCACGACAAACGGCGTTCTTATAGACGACGACGTTATAGATTTCGCAAACCGCGAAATGAGCAACGTGGTGCTGAGCCTCGACGGAAGAAAGGAAGTCCACGACAGATTTCGCATAGACTACGCCGGAAACGGCAGCTGGGAAAAAATAGTGCCGAAGTTCCAAAAACTCGTGAACGCTCGCGAAGGGAAAAACTATTATATGCGAGGAACGTTCACGCATTACAATCCCGATTTCCTTAAAGACGTCGAAAAAATGCTGGAGCTGGGATTTACGGAATTGAGCATGGAGCCCGTAGTGGGTTCTCCAGACGATCCCACCACTCTTACCGACGAGGATATGCCGATAGTGCTCGAACAGTACGAACGCCTCGCCGAGCTTATGCAAAAACGCAGAAAGGAAGGAAAACCGTTTACTTTTTACCATTATATGATAGATTTGAAAGGCGGACCGTGCATTTATAAAAGAATATCCGGATGCGGTTCCGGCACGGAATATATGGCGGTCACTCCTTGGGGAGATCTGTATCCTTGCCATCAGTTCGTGGGAGAGGAAAAATTCCGTCTCGGCAACGTTTTCGACGGAGTGACGAACGTCGCCGTTCAGGAACAATTCGCTTCCTGCAACGTCTATTCCCGTCCCGAATGCGCCGACTGCTGGGCAAAACTGTATTGTTCGGGCGGCTGCGCCGCCAACGCATATCACGCGTCGGGCAGCGTCAACGGAATCTATAAGTACGGTTGCGAACTGTTCAAAAAAAGAATCGAATGCGCCGTTATGCTCGCCGCGTCGAAAGAACTCGAAGAAGAACAGCTATGAAAACGCCGATTTGCGATTTCGTCGAAAACTATAAAAAAAGCAACCCTCTCCGACTCC
>JBJFAO010000061.1:0-3223 GCA_051887955.1 Christensenellales bacterium | reverse complement strand
ATCCGTATCGGAAATCAGCGCCGATTTTTTAACGGAAATTTCTTTACTCGAACCGCACGGGTTTCAGAATCCTGTTCCTGTGTTTTGTGACAAACACCCGAATATAAGCTTCAACAGAATAGGCTGTACGAATCATGCAAAAGGGAAAACAAGAATAGCCGACGCCGTTTGCTTCGGCAAATGGGAACAAATATGCGCGTACGAAAATTCTCGGAACAAAGCTCTCGTTTATACTCTCGGAAAGAATTATTTCAACGGAAAGGAATTTAACCAAATTAGAATTAAAAAACTTATATATGAGGATTTCTCCGTATCCTACGATACGCTTTCAAGCAGATTTGTAAAATTTAATTTCGATGCGTCCAAAACCGAAAGCCTAAAGACAAAGCTTTGCGGCGGAGCGCGCCTCGACGTCTTTTTCGGATTGGACGGATATAAAAATTTCGTTGAAGGAAAGGATATATCTAAGCTTTACGCAGTTTGCGACGAATTTGAATTTCGCGATACGGCGGTGCTTTCTCCCGGAGTCGATTTTCCTTTCGGTTATTACGGCGCAATAGTGGTTCACGGAAAAATTACCGACTCTGTCAAGACGTTTTTCGACGGATACGGAGCGGTATATACCGATTGCGACGACAGAGATAAGCTGCTTGACGGTTTCTCCGTCGACGAATTGCGCGATACGTATAAATCGGCGCGCAATCTGGACGGAAAAAGGTTCGGGAACGAGTCGGAAGCATACAAGCTGCTAAAATCCGGCGGAGTAGAACTTTGCTATGAAAAATTTTGCACATATTTTTATATCCTTGCCGACTTAGAGTTGATAAAATACGACGATAGTGGTATACTTATTGTCAATAATCGAAAAACGGACATAAAAAACTCCCGTTTTTATAGGTACATTTATGGATAAAGCGTTGACTGAACAACTTAATTCTTTTTTGGCTAAGGCAAAGGATTCCTTTAACGAGGAAGATTTTCTTGCCGTCAAATACGCCTGCGAATTCGGTGTTAACGCTCATAACGGACAAAAAAGAGCATCGGGAGAGGACTATTTTACCCATCCGGTAGCTGTCGCCGATATTCTGCTGGATATGGGGCTGGATTCCGACACTGTGATAGCAGGACTTCTGCACGACGTAATCGAGGACACTGCGGTAACGGAAGAACAGTTCAAGGCTAAAATCGGAAACGCCATTTTCGATATCGTTTATGCCGTAACCAAGCTTACCAGGGTAAATTTCGATTCTACCGAAGTTGAACAGGCGGAAAATATAAGAAAGTTGTTTTTCGCTATGGCAAAGGATATTCGCGTTCTGTTGGTCAAACTTGCGGACAGATTGCACAATATGCGTACGCTTGATCCTTTGCCGCCCGAAAAAAGAATAAAAAAATCCAAAGAGACGCTCGATATATATGCGCCGTTGGCAGGAAGACTCGGTATTTCGTGGATAAAGTGCGAAATGGAAGATTTGTCTATGAAATATCTCTATCCGGAGGATTATGCGTACCTCGACGAAAAGCTTGCCGATCAACGCGACGCAAGAATGGTGCTTATAAATAAAGTTGCGGACGAACTCAGCGCACAGTTAAAAGACCTTAATATGCAATACGAAATTAAAGGTCGCCCGAAACACTATTATTCTATTTTCAAAAAGATGAAGAATCAGAATAAAACTTTCGAGCAGATATACGACCTCGTTGCGGTAAGGGTTATCGTCGAAAGCATAGGCGATTGCTATACGGTGTTGGGAATAATTCACTCTATGTGGAAGCCTATACCGGGAAGGTTTAAGGATTATATAGCTTCGCCTAAACCCAATATGTATCAAAGCCTGCATACTACCATCGTTACGAATTTCGGGCAGATATTCGAAATACAGATACGTACGGTGGAAATGAACCGAATAGCTGAGTACGGTATTGCGGCACATTGGAGATACAAAGAAGGAACTACGGCTCCCGTGTCCGATTTCGACAGGAAATTGGGCTTTATTAAAGAGATTATGGACGTTCAGGGGGACCTTAAGGACTCTTTGGAATTTATTGATACGTTAAAGGACAGCGTTTCGTCGAACGAAATTTATGTGTTTACTCCCAAAGGCACCGTTTTTGACCTTCCGGTAGGCTCTACCTGTATTGACTTTGCCTACAGGGTTCACAGCGAAGTCGGAAATAAGTGCGTCGGAGTAAAAGTAAATAATAAAATTACACCGGTAAGTACGGTATTGCAAAACGGCGACGTCGTCGAAGTATTAACGTCGAACAGTGCTAAAGGACCGAATCTGCGGTGGCTTAATTATGCCAAAACTCCTGCCGCGAAAGCTAAAATCAGAAGCTTTTTCAAAAAGCAGATGAAAGAGGAAAACATCGTCAAGGGCAAGGAGGCTCTTGAAAAAGAGGCAAAGAAAAAAGGCTATAACATTGCCGACTTGATGAATCCCGCTTACGTAAAGCTGATATTGGAAAGGTACAAATTTTCCAATACGGACGATATGTATGCCTCTATTGGGTACGGAGCAATAAAAACGAATCAGATATTGTTCAAGCTTATCGATTTTTACAACAAATCGCACGAGAGCGTCGCTCCTACGGCAGGGTTGCCCGAGCAAAACGAAAACGTAAAAAAACGCAGAGCGCACAGCGGAATTACTATTGACGGTTACGACGATTTTTTGATAAGGCTCGCGCGTTGTTGCAATCCGGTGCCCGGCGATAAAATAATAGGCTATATTTCGAGAGGCTGCGGCGTTACGGTGCATAGAGCCGATTGCCCGAATATCACAAATATGGAAAAAGAGCGTCTGATGAACGCAAAATGGGCAAATCACGACGATTCTTTGTATAATGCACCCGTATATATCGAATGTGAAAACAAGAGCAGTATGATACCTTCTATAACGGGAGCAATGGTTACTATAGGACTGCAGATATCGAGCTTTATCGCAAACCAGTCAAAAGCGAAAGACAAATTACAGATACAAATGGGACTGGAAATAAAGACGGCGATTGACCTCGATAGAGCTATTAAAAAGCTTACTTCGATTAAGGGAATAATCAAAGTTGAAAGGGGTTTGCACAAATAAAAAATTTTTAATTAAATTCGGTAAATCAATTGACATAAGTCCGTTAATATTGTATTATATCTAAGTCGCTTAGGTAATCAAACGGGGTGTAGCGCAGTTTGGTAGCGCACGTGGTTTGGGACCATGGGGTCGGGAGT
>JBJFAO010000060.1:0-3236 GCA_051887955.1 Christensenellales bacterium | reverse complement strand
CTCGGAGAGCAGTATTTTTATCTTGACGGGGCGGAAGAAGGGGTAAAGTACCTGAAAGGCAAATACCGTCTCTATATCGTCACCAACGGGATAAAACACACGCAGGAAAACCGCATCGAGAAGAGCGGACTAATCCGTTATGCCGACGGCGTGTTCATAAGCGAAGCGGTCGGAGCGGGCAAGCCGTCTAAGGAATATTTCGATTACGTTTTCGACTTTACCGGGGCGGACAGAAAATCCTCCGTTATTATGGGAGACAGCCTTACGAGCGACATAAAGGGCGGTATAAACGCCGGGATAAGGACGATATGGTTTAATTCCAAGGGACTTCCGCCTTCCGACGCAATCGTCCCCACGTGTGAAATTCGCGGGTGGGACGAAGTATATAAAATTCTGTAAGGACTGCCGAAAATTCAGTTAAAGAAGCCTAAACTTACCAAAAGCGCGTTGTTGACTCTCTCCATAGCTTTGCTGTCGAGAGCGCCTATTTTGTCTTTTAGCCGGCGTTTGTCGAGCGTACGCACCTGTTCGGTCAGAATAACGCTGTCCTTGGGCAGTCCGCAGGTGGTGTCGAGTTCTATATGCGTGGGCAAGCGCGCTTTATTTATCTGGCTCGTCACGGCGACGGCGATTATCGTAGGCGAATATCTGTTGCCCACGTCGTTTTGCACTATGAGCACGGGACGGACTCCTCCCTGCTCGCTTCCGACTACCGGACTCAAATCGGCATAATACAATTCTCCCCTTTTTATCATAATCCACCGTACTCAAACAATTTTTTCCTACTACATACTATTCGTGCAGTAAAGAAACCGTTATCGATTGTTTCCCCACAGGCGTTTTTTTATACTCGATTTTATCGGGCGTAAAATTATTTTATCGTTGCGCGCCGACGTTAAAATTTCGTTACGCGCGTCCGAATTCGTTTACAAAATCTTTTTTAAGATATATAATAAATATCTGTTATTAAAGCTAACGATACGAAAAAGCGTTTCGAGAGGTGAAAGAATGAAAGAAAAGTTTTATATCACGACGCCGATATATTATCCGAGCGGAAAATGGCACTTGGGGACGTGCTATACGACCGTCGTTTGCGACGCGATAGCTCGTTTTAAGAGATTGGACGGTTACGACGTGTTTTATCTTACGGGCACGGACGAACACGGGCAGAAGATAGAAAAGTACGCCGCCGCGGCGGGAGTTACGCCGAAGGAGTACGTAGATAAAATCGTGGGCGATTTGAAAAATCTCTGGTCTCTTCTCAATATCTCTTACGACAAGTTTATAAGAACGACGGACGAGGAGCACGAAAAAGCGGTTCAGAAAATTTTTACCAGACTCTACGAGCAGGGAGATATCTATAAAAGCGAATACGAAGGCTGGTATTGCACTCCGTGCGAGTCCTTCTGGACGAATACTCAGCTTGTCGACGGCAAATGCCCCGATTGCGGCAGGGAGGTTGAGCTCACCAAAGAATCGAGCTATTTTTTCCGCCTGTCCAAATATCGCGACAGGCTGGTGGAGCTTATCGAAAACAATCCCGAATTTTTGCAGCCGAAATCGAGACAGAACGAGATGTTGAACAACTTTCTCAAAAAAGGCTTGCAGGATCTCGCGGTAAGCCGCACCTCGTTCAAATGGGGTATTCCCGTGCCTTTCGATAAAGAACACGTCGTTTACGTGTGGGTTGACGCTTTGAGCAATTATATCACCGCTCTCGGTTACGGCTCGGACGACGAGAGCCTGTTCGATAAGTTCTGGCCGGCGGATATTCACATGATAGGCAAGGAGATAGTGCGTTTTCACAGCATAATATGGCCGGCTATTCTGATGGCGCTCGATTTGCCGTTGCCCAAAAAAGTATACGGCCACGGCTGGCTTATGTTCGGCAACGACAAAATAAGCAAGTCCAAAGGCGGCAGCGCGGTCGCCGATCCGTACGTCCTTGCCGATCGCTACGGCGTGGACGCGGTGAGATATTATTTGCTAAGGGAAATACCGTTCGGCGCGGACGGCAATTATACGAACGGCTCCTTCATTATGCGCATAAACGCCGATTTGTGCAATACTCTCGGCAATCTGCTTTCGAGAACCTCGGCTATGGTAAACCAGTATTTCGGCGGCGTTCTGCCGGAAAAAACCGAACCTGCCGAATCGGACGGAGAGATTGAGGAGGCGATAAACGGTCTTCTCGGCAAGGTGCGAGAGCACGTCGACAAGCTGCTTATTCCCGAGGCGCTCGCAGACGTATTCGCGGTGGCGGAGAGGGCGAACAAGTATATCGACGAAAACGCGCCGTGGATACTCGCAAAGGACGAAACGAAGCGCGCGCGCCTTGCCGGCGTACTCTATCATCTGTGCGAAGCGTTGAGAGTAATCGGCGTGGTGTTGCAGGCGTTTTTGCCCGATACGGCAAAGAGAATATTGTCCGATATGGGCGCGGAGGAGTCGGACTTTTCCGTAGCGTATTACGGCGCGGTCGGGTTCGGAATGAAAGTTACTAAAAATAATCCCGTGTTTATGAGACTCAATCTGAACGCGGAGCTCGATTATCTCGAAAAAAAGGCTGCGGACGACAAAAAATCCGGAGCGGAAGAGGTAAAAAAAGAAATAAAACAGGAGAAAAAAATGGAAAAGGAAACCGTTGCAAAACCGGAAATAACAATCGACGAGTTTGACAAAATCGAACTTAAGGTCGGGAAAATACTGACTGCCGAAAAGGTGGAAAAGAGCAAAAAGCTTTTGCACTTTACCGTCGATACCGGGGACAGAATAAGAAGCATAGCGAGCGGAGTAGCTAAGTTTTTTACTCCCGAAGAGATGGTGGGGAAAGAGGTGGTAGTCGTTACCAACCTAAAGCCCGTCACCCTCGGCGGCGTGCTCAGCGAAGGAATGATACTTTTCGGTGAAAACGAAAAGGGCGAAATAGCCCCCGTGGTACCCTCCAAGCCTCTCGGCGGAGGAAGCGAAGTCCGCTGATATGCTAATCGACACTCACGCCCATCTTAATGACGACGAGCTGTTTTCTTCTGCGGACGACGTTGCCGCCGATATGGAGAAAAACGGTCTTTGCGCAATTATCAACGTAGGCTACGATATTCCGAGCAGCATAAGGGCGGCGGATTTGGCGGATAAGTACGGAAAAATGTTTTGCGCGGTGGGTATTCATCCGCACGACAGCCAGACGGTCAAGCCGGAGGATTACGACCTGATACGCAAGCTTGCCGATAATAAAA
>JBJFAO010000059.1:0-3238 GCA_051887955.1 Christensenellales bacterium | reverse complement strand
AGACTGCAACACAAGTCGAAGCCCGATAACTACACGGAATCATGCATGATAAATGAGGCAGATAGATGGAGAGGAAGAAAACGATGCTTTCGAATACGAACTTACCGACGAGGAAAAAGAGCTTTTAGGATATCTTTCGGCATTGCGGTTCGTCGATAAAGCCTTTCTCGCAAGGAAGGGCAAATCCGAGCTTATGGACTCGATATCCAAAAAATATCCCGATTGCGTTTTCAGAAGAGGAGACAACGGGTATTGCTTAAACGAAAAATTCGCTTTGACGCTTAACGCCTTACCATCCGCAAACAAAGAAGTAATAAAAGATTATTACGAATATTTAAGAGAAGACGGCAAAGACATAGAAGCGTTTATTTTCGCACTAAACCACGGCGATAAAGATATGATAAACGATACCGTCGTCGCTATCGTGAACAAAGGCGTTTACACTTTCGAGCTTTGCAATTTTGTCAACGCAAATAAAGAATCGATGGAAATACTTTTCGATCAAAGCTGGTCGAAGGAGCATTACGGGTTGGAATTTATAGCCGGACTGCAGCTTTATTATTCGGAAAATTACGAAGACAGTATGTCCCTTTTCAATGACGTGGCGGATATG
Organism: Christensenellales bacterium; assembly: GCA_051887955.1. GTDB lineage: Bacteria > Bacillota > Clostridia > Christensenellales > DTU072 > CAG-1782. Next base: position 2,625 of record JBJFAO010000059.1, on the reverse strand, counting down.
GCGGAAAAGAATTCGAAAATGGAAATAGACGCACGATTTATGGCTATGAAAAATCTCGGTCGTATGAAAAAATACAGAGAAATCGTAGTTTCTTCCAGAGCTCTCATAGAAGAGAGAACCAAGGACGGCGATATAAATATGGATCTGTTCGAAACGCTGTTTTGCAGAATACCCGATTTTATGAAGGCGGGAGAAATCGCTATCAACAGGGAAAATTGCAAACATATAGAAAGCCTTATGATAAAGGACGAGTATAAGGATCGTTATTGGTACGCCAAAGCGTTGCAGGTAGCCGCGGAGCTGCATTTCGATTGGGGTAATTACGGAAAAGCAACGGCGTATATAAAAGAACTGCAGGAGCTTATACCGTTTTATACAATGCCTTATAAGCTGATGAGCTTCTATTATTATATGGGAGATATGCCCCTTGCCGTTTCCATGGCAAAAAAAGCTCTCGCGGAAGAATTGAACAACAATATAGAAGCCGATCTCGTGGACGTATACACTCTTCTTGCCAAGACGAGCATGTATTTCAATAGGTATTCCGAAGGGCTGGAATATATAGACAATGCGATTAAGAGCGCGTCGCCGTCGGAAAGCGCAAAGTATCCCGCTTACGCATTGCGCGCCATAATATGTGCTAAAATGGGGCGCAGGGAGTATGCGAGAGATTACGCTATGATATATACGAAATACGCCGAGATAAACAGTCCGAAAAACGCGTATTTTCTGTACGGTGCGTTGGCGTATTGTTGCTTCCGTCAAAACGATTACGATACGGCGATATTGTACGCCAACAAGTGCATAAGGGAAGCGAGCGCGCGTTCGGGAATATGGCTTATCGCGGTGGCTGTCGCCCTCAACATTCTGATTACTCGCGACGACACGACCAACGTAAACGGACTTATGGAAAAGCTGTTCAGAACGTGTCGCGTTTACGGAATGACGGCTATAGTCGTAGACTATTACGAGTGCTTCGAAAAACTTTTCAAATACGCCCGCAGCGAGGATATTAACGTCGATTACGTCGCCGAAATGGAAAGAAAATATCGCGACAAACTAATGGAAATCAGCGCGAACGGAGAACTGAACGTTAAGCTTATGGGCACTACGTCGGTAACCGTATCCGGCAAGGAGCTGAATTGGAAGACGAAAAAAGCGAAAGAGCTTTTTCTTATGTACGTATGGCACAGGGGAGAGGGGCTCGACCGCAATTTTATACTGTCAACGTTATGGCCCGATTACGTTTACGTTTCGGCAATCAACAATCTCAAAACGACAAATAATATAATAAGGAATATACTTACGTCGGCAAACGTGATTCACAAGCTGGAGTATGCAAACGGAAAATATACGCTGAATATAGAAAATATTCGTTGCGATTATTTCGATTTTAAGGAAAAGCTGGATTCCTATTCCGAAAAAGCTACCGTAAAAGAACGCGTGGAAGCGAATAAGGAATTGCTCGGACTTTTTAACGGGGAGTTTGCGGCGGAAGTAAGTCTGCCTCTGTTCAGAAAGCACGGCGACGGGATAAAAGAAAAACTTATGTTAGACGCTATTAAGTCGGTAGAAGAGCTTATAGAGGAAGGGGATATTACGGAAGCGAGAAGAATGATAAGCTACGTTTCCGCCGCCGACGCAAACGGTCTCTATTCGGAGTATTTAGCCGAGCAGGAAAAGAGGATAGCGGAGTATTTCGAGAGGAAGGAATAATGAAAGTAAACACGGAATGGAAGGACTATGCTCTGGTTGCCACGGGCAGGGGAGAAAAAGCGGAAAGATACGGCGATATCGTATTGCTTCGCCCCGATCCGCAGATAATATGGGAGCCGATAAGCGGTTTTGTGGGCGGTAAAGAAGTAGACGCGCATTATATACGCAGCAGTTCGGGTGGCGGACAATGGGATATGAAAAAAGAATTGGGAAAATTCAACGTTCATTGGCGCAATCTTACGTTCGAATTGAAGCTTATGGGGTTCAAGCACGTAGGCATTTTTCCCGAACAGGCAGTAAATTGGGCTCGTATGATTGAAGTGATTAAACAAACGGACAGAGAAATCAACGTACTTAATTTGTTCGGATATACGGGCGGAGCAACAGCAGCGTGCGTGAGCGCAGGCGCACGAGTATGCCACGTCGACGCGGCTAAGTCAATGTGCGAAACGGCGAAAACAAACGTACGGTTAAGCGGACTTGACGAGACGAAGACTCGTTTTATAATCGACGACTGTATTAAGTTTGTGGAAAGAGAAATAAGAAGAGGCAAAAAATACGACGCGGTCATTATGGATCCTCCGAGCTACGGAAGAGGTCCGAAAGGCGAAACGTGGAGACTTGAGGACGGTATTTTCGATTTGGTCAAACTTACTTTGGGCGTAATGAGCGACAATCCCGTTTTTTATCTCATAAATTCATATACTACGGGCTTACAGCCTACGGTTATGAAAAACGTAATAGACATTGTATTCAAGGACGTACCGCACGTAGTCGACGCCGACGAAATCGGAATAAAGGGAGAGGACGGGATAATCTTGCCATGCGGGTGCTCCGCTTTCGCTACTTTTTCCGAAAACAAAAAATAATATTAAAAAACGCTTGCAAAGTCTGAAGCGGTATGATATA
>JBJFAO010000058.1:0-3273 GCA_051887955.1 Christensenellales bacterium | reverse complement strand
TCATTGCCGAAATGGGCGCGCGCCGCCGCGGCGACATAAAGCTTTTGTGCGATATGTTTAAACCCGATATAGGAATTATTACGGGCGTATGCGAGCAACACATAAAAACTTTCGGCTCGCTCCATGAGGTTTATCTTGAAAAAAGCGAATTGAGCAGGCATAGTAAAATGTGCGTTTTTAACGGTAACGATAAACACGCTTTAAAAATGTTTCGCGAAAGAAAGTCTGCCAAATTCAAGACGTGCGTCGATAAAGAAGGAGACGTATACGCAGATAATATAACCGTCGGCGCATTCGGGAGCAGATTTGACCTGCATATAAAAAATGCGGTTTACAGAACCCAAACATGCCTTTTGGGTAGACACAATCTTCAAAACATTTTAACTTGCGTGGCAGTGGCTAAGTATTTGGACATATCCGACGAGGATGTATTGCAAGCGATCGAAGAGCTGCCGCAAATTCCGCACAGATTGGAATATTCGTTCGGGAACGGAATACATATAATTGACGACGGCTACAACTCCAACGAAATAGGCGTAAAATACGCTATGGAAGTACTGGATTCGTTCTACGGCAGAAAAGTAGTAGTAAGTCAAGGGTTGACCGAATGCGGCAAAAAGACTAAATTGCTTAACGAAAACGTAGGACGGACGATTTCCGGGCACGCGGACGTAGTAATTACTTGCGGAAGCAACGGAAGACATATACGTCGCGGACTCGTTCGGTCCGGATACGCTGGAAAAATCTATAATTTCAAGACGTTAAAAATTGCTCAAAGACAATTTGTAAAGATCCTCAAAAAAGGGGACGTATTATTGTTGCAGAACGATTTACCTGATATATATTAAGGGGAGGCTATTATGATATGTATTGTTTACGGGGGAGAGAGCTGTGAGCACGATATTTCGGTAATAACGGCTTTATCGGTATATAACGCGATTAAAAGAAATAAAAAAACTCTGCTTGTATACCAAAAAAACGACTCTTTTTACATAGGTAAAAAGTTGTCGGAAATAAAAACGTATAAGGATTTTTCCGAAAAAGGATTAAAGGAAGCATATTTCCAAAACGGATGTCTTTATGTAAAAAGCTTAATAAAAGACAAACGAATAAAAATCGAGTGCGCGGTTATGTGCAATCACGGAGGGAGCGGCGAAGACGGGGGGCTCAGCGGATATTTCGAGACGGTAGGCGTACCGTATACCGCGAGCGGAGTATTCGGAAGCGGAGTTTGTATGGATAAAGTATACACGAAGCTACTTTTAGAAAAGCTGAAGTTTCCGACGGTGAATTACAGAATATATCGCGCGGGATATAAGGTGGAAAAAATAGAGAATATGGAATTTCCGTTGATTATCAAACCTGCAAGAAGCGGTTCAAGCGTAGGAATAGCTTACGCAAACGACGGAAAAGAATTGCGCGACGGTATAGATTTCGCTATACGCTTTGACGACAAATTGCTGATAGAAAAAGCGTTGACTAACTTCAGAGAGTTTAATTGCGCTGTGTTCGAAGGCAAAGACGGGATAGTGGTCAGCGAGGTAGAAGAAGTATTTTTTAAGAAAGAGTATCTCGATTTTTACGATAAATATATGAGCGACGGAGAGGGAGGAAGAAAGATACCGGCGCAGATAAACGAAAAGCTCGGCGAAAGAATAAAGAGAATGACTAAAGAAATATACTTGTTGCTGGAATTGAAGGGTGTAGTAAGAGTCGATTATATGTATTGCGAAGGAAAGCTGTACGTAAACGAAATAAACACTATACCGGGGGCGCTGGCGAACTATATGTTCCGAGACGGCGGAATAGACGCGGAAGAACTTGTCGATTCGATTATTTACGCGGCTAAGAAAGAATTTGAAAGAAAGAGGAAATTAACGCGAGATTTTTCCAGTAACGTACTGAAAAATTATAACGGTATAAAAGAAGGAATAAAAAAATAAATCACGACGCTTCGTTTTCGAGGCGTCTTTTTTCCCGTTCTATATCCGCAATCAAATCGTCCAATACTTTCGAGGGCGAATTCCACCAATCTCTGGACCAGACGCGTATTATTTTCCAGCCCTTGTTTTCAAAAAAATTCAGACGCGAAATATAGCTTTCTACCGGATTTTCGTCGGAAATATTTTCGCTGTAATCAAAGTCGATTCCGACGACGTATCTTTGTAAAGCTCCGTCGTAAACCGCAAGCGGAATTCTGTAATTCGAGTTGCCGACGTTGCGATAAACGACGTATCCGGCGCGAACAAGTTTTGTTTCTACGGCTTTTGACAATTCCGTAGAAACGTCGTATTCGGATTTTTCCGAAAGAGAGCGCAACGTGGATTTTACTTCTTCTGCGTTGCCTTCGCTGACAGCGCGGGCGTAAATAAGGTATTTTTTGAGTAGTCTCGGACCGTTGTTTTTCGACGACTCCGCTTTCGTCAATTCTTCGGGCTCTATGCTTGTGACGACGTAAATTTTTTTCTTTGCGCGCGTTATGGCGACGTTCAGTCGGTTTTCGCCCCCTTCCGCCGACAACGAGCCGAACAGGAAGTTCATTTTTCCGCAAGAGTTTTTTGCGTATCCTATGCTGAATATAATTATATCTCGTTCGTCTCCTTGGACGTTTTCAAGATTTTTTACGAATAAAGAACGGTTTTCTCCGTTTTCAAATCTGTTGCGTTCTTTGTAAAGGAGTTTTGAAAACGTAACGGATTTTTCTGCTTCCGAGTCGAGCGTTTCCTCCAGACAGTCTTTTTGTTCCGAATTGAACGCCACGACGCCAATGCTTTCGTCGTGTTTTCTTTCCGAAATAATTTTTTTAATCAAATCGACGATTGCCGCGGCTTCTGCGAGATTGCGTCTGTTTTCCCATGTTCCGTTTACTTTTATCCGCTGTATTGGAGGATTGCTTTTGTTAAGAACGACGTTGGGCGCGATCTGCAAGCCGTTGTCGTAAAAAGCGGCGTTTGAAAAATCGATAAGCTCGGAAAAATCGCTTCTATAATGGAATTCGAGGCGTACCGGAAGATATTTCGTCTCCGCAAGATCGAGAAGGGAGGTCGCTTCGAGAGCCGCCTGTATCGGCAAATCCGCGTCGGGAGGAACCTCGTCTCCTTGGTATCTTTTCATAAAGCCCGCGGACGGTCGCAGCTGTTTGTTGTCTCCGGCGACTATGACCGTTTTGCTTCGGTATATCGAGGGTAAAGCGTTTTCTATAAAAATCTGACTTGCTTCGTCAAAAATCACTATGCCGAAAATATTCCGTTTAAGCGGAAAAATCGCGCTAAC
>JBJFAO010000057.1:0-3275 GCA_051887955.1 Christensenellales bacterium | reverse complement strand
CCGTAGATAAGGACGGAACGGTCACCGCTACGGCAAACGAAGCTCCCGCAGGCAAGATATTCAAAGGCTGGAGTATGGACGGCGGACGGACTATCGTAAGCGAGGAAGAAACTTATTCCTTCAGCGCAACCGAAAACGTCACTCTCACCGCGGTGTATGAAGACGTCGAAAGCTTTATTTCCGACGACGGCGCACTTTCGGGCGGAGCGATTGCAGGCATAGCGATTGCTTGCGTTGTCGCGGCAGGCTTAGGCGGATTTGCAATCTTCTGGTTCGTTATAAAGAAAAAGAAGCTCGCAGACCTCGTTGCGCTCTTCAAAAAGAAATAAAACAAAATATACTACCGTAAAAATACGAAGCGACGACCTTATCGGCCGTCGCTTTTTTTCGTTAAGAAAAGCCTCACGACAGGCGCCCGGATTTTTATATGCGCTCGTTATGCTTCCGACAGACCGTGTATTGCGTCGTTTATGCTTTCCGATATGATTTTCGCATAGTCCTTTACAAGAAAGTCGACTTCTTTCGCGGTAACGACGAGCTCGGTTATTTCCGAGGTTTTTTCGGGTAGGACAGACGTTTCTCCGATAAATTCCGCCAACAGTTTTTTCGCGGATATCACGAGGGGAACCCCTATTGCGACTACGGGCGCGGAGAGGGTGACGGCGGACATTTCGGTTTTTTTATTGCCTACGCCGTTGCCGGGAGATATCCCCTTGTCGGAAATCTGAATTGCCGACGAAAGCCTGCGAGCGGTGTTTGCCGCAAGAGTGTCCACGGCGATTATTAAAGCCGGCTTCAGCTTTTCGCACAGAGCGGAAAGGTGGTCGAAACTCTCTATTCCGGTAATTCCGGCTATTCCGCATTTCACGCAGGCGAGATTACCGGTTTTTTCAACGCTTTTTTTATGATAATGAGAGGTCGCGTATATTCCGTCGCACACGCGGCAACCGAGGCTGTCCGCGGTTGCGTTTTCGTTGCCTATTCCCGCTACGAGGACGAGCGAGGATTGCGTTATTTTATACTTTTTTATAAAAAAACCTATTTGAGAAACGAGCTCCGCCGTTATCTTTTTTTGCATCGAAGCGTTGCCGAGCAACGGAGCTTTGACGTCGTTGGTAAAACAAATTTTTCCGTCGCGAAAATCGCTTGTCGTTACAAGCAATTTTCCGAGGTATTTTTTTTCGGTGCGGGAAAAAACCGATTCCCCGTTCGGTTCGGCAGGCTCCCAAAAATCTCTATAAGTGCTCATAGCGTTATTGTTGCTTGTATTATCAAAAAATATACGTTTAACAGTTGCAATTTGTAAAAACCTATGATAAAATAGCATACGCAAATTGATTAATGCTTAGAAAGAGAAAGGAGAAACTGATGGCTAATATTAAGTCCCAGAAAAAGCGCGTGCTTATTTCCAGAGAAGAAAACGCGCGTAATAACAGTTTGAGAAGCGAAGTAAAAACCGCAATTAAAAAGTTTGAAAAAGCGATTGCGGAGGGCGATATAGCGAAAGCCGAAGAGCTTTTGCCCGTTACCGTGTCCGTTATCGATTCTGCTCGTTCCGACGGATTGTTCCATATCAACACCGTTGCAAGGAAGAAAGCAAGACTCGCCAAAATGTTGGACAACGCTAAAAAAGCGTAGTTTTTCATTAGAAGAGTTTTAATATTTGCATTTTTGGCATAACGAAAGTTATGCCTTTTTGCGATTTGTGATACTTTGCGAAAAAATACAAAAAGGGGTACGGCGAGATGAAGAAAAAATTTATTTTATTGGTAGTTTGTTTAATAACGTTTTTTACGCTGTCGGCTTGTCGGGCGGAAAATTTCAAGCAGAGCGAAATGGATAAGAATATCGGCGTAGTCTATGCGGAGGCCGTTTCCCTCGGATACGAGGGCACGCTGGAGGATTTTTTATCTACGATAAAGGGCTCCGACGGAGTGGGCATCAGCGAAATGTACATAAGCGGAGAGGGGCATCTTTTCGTCCTGTTTACCAATAAAAGGCTACTTGACCTCGGCGCTGTCAGAGGAGAAACGGGAGCCGCCGGCGCAGACGGCAAAGGAATAGAAAAAATAACGCTGAACGAGAAAGGAGAGCTTATCATAAATCTAAGCGACGGCGCTTTGGTAAATCTCGGCGCGATCGTCGGGAAAGACGGTAAGGACGGTATCGACGGAGCAAACGGAAAAGACGGTAAGGACGGTACCGACGGAGCAGACGGAAAGGGAATAGAAAACGTAACGCTGAGCGACGACGGCGAACTGATAATATATTTCAGCGACGATACCTCCGTAAACCTCGGCGTTATTGCAGGGACCGACGGAAAGGACGGTGTTAACGGCGCAGACGGAGCCGACGGAAGAGACGGGGCAAACGGCGCAGACGGAGCAGACGGGAAAGGAATAGAGAATATCGTTATTAACGAACAAGGAGAGCTGATAATAGCTCTTACCGACGGCACCTCGTTAAACCTCGGTTGCGTTATCGGAAAGGACGGTAAGGACGGAACAAACGGCGTCGACGGAGTAAACGGCGCGGAGGGCGTTAGCGGTAAGGACGGTCTTTCCGCATACGAGCTCTATTGTAAATATCATCCGGATTTTGTCGGCACGGAAGAAGAATGGGTGGAAATAATGTTCGGGAAAGAATTGTCCGAATTTTCGGTTACCGTAATAACCGACGCCGGGACGTATTTTTTTGAAGTAAAGGAAGGAAACGCCGTTGATTTCAGCAAGGTAAGCTCCGAAAAGGAGGGCTACGATTTGGTGGGCTGGACGTCGGACGGCGAGGCGTTCGATGAAAAATCTGCGGTAACCAAAGATATGGTGATAGAAGCCGTTTATGCGAAAAAAGAAACTCCCGTTACCGAGCAGGACGGACTGTATGCCGAAGTAACGCTGGAAAGCAACTCCAAAAAAATAATCAATATTTCATCCGCCGACAGTTATTATCTTAACGGAATCACGCTTACCGCGGCGCAGGGAATCGCAACGGTGGAAATAGTGTTGGACGGCGTGGTCAGTACGTCGCAGACGTATAGTTTTGCGAATAATTCGGAATATTTCGATCTCAGCCTTTACACTTCGAGCGGAATGAGTTATAGTATACGCATAACTTACGAAGCCGAGAGCGGATCTTTACAGGTTCAGCCGGCTTAAAACGAGGTATTATGAAATTATTTATTGCGAGCGATTTGCACGGTTCCTATAACGCCGCCGAAAAGATTTTGCAAAATTTCCGAAAGGAGGGGGCGGAGCACTTATTTCTTCTCGGAGATA
>JBJFAO010000056.1:0-3293 GCA_051887955.1 Christensenellales bacterium | reverse complement strand
AATTTACACAATCTTATAAATAAAATAAAAAAAGAATACACCGAAAAATATATAATTTTTAACAAACTCAACACAACGGAAAAAGTAAAACAAAAAGAGACTGAAGAAAAAAACAATAATTCCCTTATTTTTTCATATAAAAATCAAATAAATATAGAAAAAGAAATATATTCTATAGATTACGAAAGTATAAAAAAGAAAGAAAATATGTATATAAACAGCTTTCTTTTTTCCGGATATAACGCATATTTTTACGAATGCTATAAAGACGAAGTAGAAGAGCTTACCAAACAAGGAAAATTACAACTAATAATAAAAGAAGAAAATAAGTCTAAAAATAAGCGTTTTCTAACGAAAAAACTTAAAAATAAACAATAAAGATAATATAAAAAAGTTTACCGTGAAATTTTACACTTGTTTCACGTGAAACAAATAATAAACAAAAATAAATAACCTGTATAAAATTTATTCAAAATAATATTCTTTTCATTTTTTTATAAAAATTTCACAAAACAGATAAAAATAAAAAACAAACAGTAATGAAAAACGTAAAGAAAAAACGCGGATTATTATTGAGGCTTTATTGTTTGACAAATGCGCGTGCGTAATGTATAATTGCATAGTTAATACTGAATTATTATATAAGCGAGGATATAAAAATGAAAAGAACTTACCAACCGAAAAAAAGACAAAGAAGCAAAGTGCACGGATTCAGAAAAAGAATGAGCTCGACAAGCGGTAAAAACGTGCTCAAAAGAAGAAGAAATAAAGGCAGAGCTAAACTTTCCGCATAACATATGCAAAAAACGTACCGTCTGACGCAGAGACGTAGTTTCGGCTATATTTATAAAAAAGGCTCGGTATATTCTACGCCACGGCTCGTTATGTATTCGGTACCTGCGCATAATCTGAAGGTGGGAATATCCGTCGGGAAAAAAGTAGGAAACAGCGTTGTCAGAAGCAGAGTTAAGAGAAGAATAAGCGAAAGATTCAGATTGCTTATTCCAAGCGTTGACAAAAACAGAAATTTCGTTATTGTGGCTCGAACGGAATGCGCCGACGCAAGCAGTGCGGAAATAGAAAAAGACATAATTTATCTTCTGAAAAAATTCGGGGCGTATTCAAATGAAATACATTTGTAAAAAGCTCTTGTTGTTTTATAAAAAATACGTTTCCGGTACTATACACGCCGCGTGTATTTATACTCCGACGTGTTCTATGTATACTCTGGACGCTATAGAAAAATACGGCGTTATAAGGGGTATATTTATGGGTGCGAAAAGAATATTGAGATGTAATCCGTTTTCAAAAGGCGGTTTCGACCCTGTAAAAGAAAATCTGAGAGGAAATGCCAAATGGACCTTGTGAGCTTACTCGCGGCTAATAAGCTGAGCGACGCTATAGGTAAATTTATTTACGAAATTCTTTACGGCTGGATTTCGGGCTGGTCGTCCGATTGGGGAATAGTCGGAGCTTTTTCCGTCACCGTAATAATGTTTACGCTGTTTTTGAAGGTAATCGTTTTACCCTTCGATATATGGCAAAAACAACTCGGAAGAAGCAATGCTAAAAAGATGGCTCTTATGAAACCGGAATTGGAAAAAATAACCAAGCAATGCGGTTCCAACAAAGAGATGCTTATGCAGAAGCAACGCGCCTTGTATAAAAAATACAAATATTCCACTTTCGGCACGTGTCTTCCCATGATAATAACGCTGGTAATATTCTTTATAGTGTTCGGCGGATATAACAGCGCGGTGAGATTACACAACAAAACCACGTATGAAAATCTGGAAGCTATTTACACGACGACGTACGATACCGAAATGGAAAATCTTGCCGAATCGGGTATTTCGGATGCCGAAAAAAGAAATTCAGCTATCCAAAAAGCCGAACAAGCGGTTTTAGACAATTATAAAAGCGAGAGATTTTTCCTTACCAAAAACATATTCGTAGCCGACAATTGGAAAAAACCTGTTCCGAGCGCGTCCGATTTTACCGGCACGGGAATGGGCGGAGCCGGAGTAACCGACGTTGATCCGGATATGTATCAGATAGTTATGCGTCCGGTAATGGAAAAATACAACGTGGGCTGGAACGGATATCTAATTTTACCCGTACTCGTTTTACTCCTAAACCTTATAACAATGAAGCTTAATAAGCCTGCGGAGCAGCCGGCGGTAGCGGGACAAACAGAAGAGCAGATTAAGGCTCAGCAGTCTCAGATGAAAATAATGCAGTTCATAATGCCTATTATGATGCTCGTATTCGCGTTGTTTTATTCGGCTGCGTTTACTTTATATATGTTCGTAAACTCTTTGATAACAACGATATTCAATTTGCTTTTCAATGTAATAACGAAAAGAATAGACGAAAAAGAAAAGGACAGACTTATGTCTGTGACCGTTAAAAAATAAAGGACGAGGTAATGATGAAGGAATTTGAATTTAAGGGTTCCACGGTGGAATCGGCTATAGAAAAAGGACTGAAAAAGCTCGGAATAACGAGAGAAGAAGCGGAAATAGAAGTTCTTAACGGAGAAGGAATTTTTACGAAAGCCCTTGTGAAAATTACTCCCGTTAAAAGCGATAAGGAAGCAATCGAAACGCAAGAGGAAGAGGTAGCGGAAGAAACGGAAGAAATCGCCGCTGCCGAAGAAAAAACCGAAGAAAAAGAAGAGATAGAGGAAAAGAAAAACAACAGAGCGGATAACGACAGAAAAAACAAGGAGCGTCGTCCTCGCGAGAGAAAGGAATACTTTGCCGAGGAAAAGGAAAAAGGAAAAGAATACCTCAAAGTAGTAACCTCTTATTTTTCCGACAAGGTAAGGATAGACGCAAAGAGTTTTGAGGACGAAATCTGCTTTTATATAGGAGGAGACGACGCGAAGGAATTTATCGGACACAGAGGAGAAACTCTCGACGCGATACAGTATCTTTTAAGTCAGTATATAAACAACGACAGAGAGGATAATCACGTAAGAGTAACCGTAGACGCCGATTTTTATCGCGAAAGACGCAAGAGAGTTTTGACGGCGCTTGCAAAAAAACTCGCTTTACAGGCATATAACGAAAAAAAGGAAATAGCTCTCGAACCGATGAACAGCTACGAAAGACGCATAATACATTCGGCTTTACAGAACAGCGACGAAGCAACTACCCGTTCGGACGGAGAGGGAAAAGACAGACATATAGTTATAGTGCCGAAATGCGAGGTTATGACTTACGGCAACGTAAGCGCGGAGTTTCGTAAAAAAGGACCGGGAAGAACCAAAAGCTACGGCGGAAAGAAAG
>JBJFAO010000055.1:0-3330 GCA_051887955.1 Christensenellales bacterium | reverse complement strand
TAAGTTGGAATTCAATAAAAAAGGTAAAGAGGTTTTCTATAATGCGACCAATGCAAACGTCGGTAAAAAGCTCAGCATTTATATAGACGGCGACGAAGTAATGAGTCCTACCGTAAATGCCGCGATATCCGACGGAGAAGCGATAATAGAAGGTAACTACACTTATGAAAGCGCAAACGAATACGCTACGAAAATAAAAGCCGGTATAGGCAACGTAAGGCTTACCCTTTTGAGAAGCGAAACGATTTCTCCTACCTTGGGAGACGAAGCTTTGGTAAGAAGCATTATCGCCGCGGGTATCGGTTTGGTGCTTATCCTCGTCTTTTTGATTGTCGTATACAGAGGGCTCGGAATATGCGCGTCTATAGCTCTTGTATTTTACGTCGAGCTTTTGGTGTTTGCTCTTGCGATTGTGCCTTGGGTGCAGCTCACGCTTACCGGTATAGCCGGCGTAATACTGAGTATCGGTATGGCGGTAGACGCAAACGTAATAATTTTCGAGAAGATAAAAGAAGATAAGAAAATCGGCAACAGGTTAGTCCCCAGCGCGGTAGCGTCCGGATTTAAGGGGGCGCTGGCAACGATTATCGACGCAAACGTGACGACCATATTCGGTTCCATAATTATGATAATATTCGGTTCGTCTGCAATTAAGAGCTTTGCAATCACATTGCTTATAGGTATCGTTTTATCCATGTTTACTTCCTTGGTTATGACTCGCGTACTGATAAATTCGTTCTTGGCATTCGACGACGAAAACGAAGGTTTTTACGGATTGAAGATAAAGGAGGCGGCAAATGGCTAAGATTAAAGCATTTTTTATAAACCTCAATAAAAAGGCAAAATCTTTGGAGATTTATAATAACAGAAGAATATTTTTCATAGTACCGCTCATAGTCGTTTTGGTTATGCTTATCTGCGGTCTCTGTTATCATTTTAACAATAGCGAGTACGATAAATTCGCAAATATCGGCGTGGATTTCCAGGGCGGTACTCTTTTGACGGTAGAATTCAGTAAAGCGGGGATGAACAGCGGAGAGAGCTTTGACGCTAACGTAGAAATGATAAGGGGCGTACTGGAGCAAAACGGTTTGAAAGCTTCCGCCGTACAATCGAGCGGAGACAGCTCGATAATCGTGCGTTATCTTAATTCGGCGGTTCTCGTCAACGGGGAATTACAGGATTACAGTACCGACGAAAACGTATCGGCGATGAATACGCTTAACGAAAAGGTAAAAGCGGACGTAAAATCAGCTACTTATACCAAATATGCGGGCGAAATTACGGCGAATGCCACTACGACGCTTATCGGTAACACTGCGAGCATTCGTTTGTTGAGAACGGCCCTTATTTCCGTTGCCATAGCTCTTGTTTTGATGCTTATTTACATCGTAATAAGGTTTGACTTTTATTCTGCTCTTGCCGCAATCGTGGCGTTGTTGCACGATATCATTATTATGATGTGCTTTACGGTAATCTTTTACGTGGAAATCGGTTCTACGCTCATTGCCGCAATAATAACGATTGTCGCATATTCAATTAACAATACCATAGTCGTATTCGACAGAATAAGGAGTACTATTAAGCCTTATAAGAATTCCAATAAGACTTTTGATCAGGCGTTGGTTATCGACGAATCTATTCGCTCTACTTTCAGGCGTACGTGTTTTACGACGTTGACCACCCTCGTTGTCATTGCGCTTCTTGCAATTCTCGGCGTAGCTTCTATAAGAACTTTTGCTTTGCCGATTATTTTCGGTCTTATCGGCGGTTTTTATTCTTCCGTTTTCCTCGCGGCACCTCTTTGGGGCGTGTTCAGAAATTTGGGACAAAAGATAAAAACCTCTTATTCCAACCGCAAATATACCAAGTCCAGGCAAGTAAAGAATGCTAAGGCTTAAACTTAACGCATAAAGGAAAGCCCGTGAAAACGGGCTTTAATTTTTATGATAATAAAAAGGAATAACATAACGCAGACAGAAAAAATTCGTATGCTGTCCGCCGCAATTAAAGTGTCGGAGAGGTTTGCTCGTCTGCTTATCGGTCGAGGAATATCCGATAAGGAAAGCGCCGAAAAGTTTTTATATGCGAATTTTTCCGACTTGTCATCGCCGTATTCGTATGACGGCGTAGATAAAGCTGCGGAGATTATTAGCTACCACGTAGCTAATCGCAATAAAATAGTTGTGTACGGCGATTACGATTGCGACGGAATAAGCGCGGTAAGCATACTTATGCGAGCATTGGCCGAAAAGGGGGCGGATATCGATTATTATATCCCCGTTCGGCAGGAAGAAGGCTACGGTCTCAATAAGGAAGCAATTTCAAAAATCAAATCCGAATACAATCCGGACTTATTGATAACTGTAGATTGCGGAATAACGGCGGTAAATGAAATAGAATTTGCAAAAAATCTGGGTATAGAAGTAATCGTTACCGATCATCATACCGTAGGAAGTACGATACCCGAATGCACGGTTGTCGATCCGTGTTTAAATAAGAACGCAACGCCTCTGTGCGGCGCAGGAGTCGCGTTTACTTTAATAAGGGCGTTATACGGCGATAATTATGCGAAAAAATATGCGGATATATGCGCGGTGGCGACAGTAGCGGATATCGTGCCGCTGGTAGACGATAACAGAATTATCGTAAAGAGCGGTTTGGAACAGATAAAGCGCGGTTACGGAAAGGTTGGCTTGAACGCTTTACTCGATGTGTCGGGTATAGACAGAAAAAAACTTACTTCGTACGACATCGGTTTTAAAATCGCTCCGAGGTTGAACGCGTCTGGACGCTTGAGCACGGCGCATAATTCAGTAAAGCTGTTGACCACCGACGACGTTACCGAAGCAAAATTTATCGCCGAAGAATTATCTATTCAGAATTTGGAAAGACAGGAAATAGGTAAACAAATTTTTAACGAAGCGTCCTTGCTTTTGCGCGGATATAATTTTGCGGATAACAAAATTGTCGTTTTGTACGGTGAAAATTGGCGCGAAGGGGTGATAGGTATTTCCGCGGCGAAGCTTACCGAGTATTTTAATATGCCGACCATATTGTTGACCGATTCCGCCGACGGTATGTTGAAAGGTTCGGCAAGAAGCATCAACGGAATAAACATATACGAGCTGATTGCAACGCAAAGAGATAAGCTGACTGCGTTCGGCGGGCATGCTATGGCTGCTGGATTAAGCCTCGCTAAAAACAATTTTAAGAGCTTTTTCGAGGGTATAAACTCCGCCGCTAAAAAATATCCAACCGAAACGTTTGCTCGAGTTACTGTCTGTGACGACGAATTATCCGTATCGGAAATCAGCGCCGATTTTTTAA
>JBJFAO010000054.1:0-3337 GCA_051887955.1 Christensenellales bacterium | reverse complement strand
GATAAAAAGAACAGACATATCAATCTCCTTAATCAGTGTTATTTATAAATATTATATAAACTCCGGCGAATATATGCAAGCAAATTTTTAGTTGCCGACGCGTATTCTATTTTGCGTAAAGCGACATAGAATATTCTATCGGAGGAAATATGAGAAGTATTGGGTATTATAACGGGTCTTATTCTGAGCTTGACAGTATGTACATACCGATGAACGACAGGGTGTGTAGTTTCGGCGACGGCGTATACGACGCGGCATATTGTTACAACGGTAAAGTTTTTGCCATGGACGAGCATCTTGACAGGTTTTTCGTAAGCGCAGAGCTCATCGGTTTGAACGTAGGTATGAATAAAGCGGAATTGAAAAAAATGATTTATTATCTGATTTCGCGCGTAGATTCGGACAAATTGTTCGTTTATTGGCAGGCGACGAGAGGGACAATGCCCAGGGAGCACGTTTATCCGGACGGAATAAAGGCTAACGTTTGGATTATGATTAAGCCGTCGGAATTGCGTGATATGTCGAAGCCGATATCGGTTATGCTCTATCCGGATAAGAGGCATCGTCTATGCAATATAAAAACTTTGAATTTGTTACCGAATATTCTCGCAATAAACGAGGCGGAAAGGTTGGGGCTTGACGAAGTGATTTTTCACAGAGAAGGAAGAATAACCGAGTGCGCCCACAGCAACGTATCGATATTAAAAAACGGTATGTTGATTACTCCTCCCGCAGACGAGTTGATTTTACCCGGAATAGGGAGGGCGCATCTTATTAAGTCCTGCAGCGAGCTCGGCATACCGTTTGAAGAGAAAGAATTCTTTATAGACGATATTTTTGACGCCGACGAAATAATATTGACGGCGGCAGGCTCTCTTTGCCTTGACGTGGGAAAGGCGGACGGCAAAACGGTCGGAGGGCGAGATCCCGAACGACTGAAAGCAATCAGAGGGTATCTTGTGGATGAATTTTGCAAATTTACGGGTGCGGAAATAGATATAGGAAGATAAACAGATAAAAACTTTTTGAATCGTTACGTTTTGCTTGAAAATTTACGCTTACGTGTGATATTATATTAACGTGTCGGATATAAAAGTATATATCGGCAATTCGGGAGGCGCGAGATGAACGGTAAAACGGTATTCAAAACAGACGATTTCGCCGTTTTTTCTTGTATACGCAATAAATATAGACAAAAATAAAAGACATCGGCAATACCGATGCCTTTTTACATAATGCTATACGTATCTAATCAGGAGGATAAAAATGGTTTTGACTAAAGGTGAATGGTTAAGGCTTGAAGAAAAAGCAAACGAATTGCGTAATCTTACCTTAAAAACCACGCATTGGGCAGGAGGAGGACATATAGGCGGATGCTTTAGTGCAATAGATATTATGACCGCCTTGTATTATAAATATCTTAATTTCGACCCGAAAAATCCGACGGCGCCGGACAGAGACCGTTTTATTATAAGCAAAGGACATATAGGCTTGGCGATAGCGTCCACTTTTGCGGATCTCGGTCTTATAAATAAGGAAGATTTGAAAGGTTTTAATTCTACCGGCAGCAAGCTCGCCGTTCATTTGGACAGTAAAAAAGTTCCCGGATTAGAAGTTTCTACAGGGTCGCTTGGCCACGGTTCCTGTATCGCTTTGGGTATTGCTCTTGCGGGAAGGATACAGAATAAACGTTACAAAACTTTCGTTATGCTCGGAGACGGCGAATGCAACGAGGGCTCCGTATGGGAAGCCGCAATGGCTACGGCAAATTACAACGTGACCGATTTGATAACTATTGTCGACCGCAATCACAATATGATAGACGGCAACACGGAGGACGTCATGAAGCTTGAGCCGTTCGCCGACAAATGGAAATCGTTCGGTTTCGACGTTAAAGTTATCAACGGACACCGTTTCGACGAGATATGCGAGGCTATAGAATATGCGCTCGAAGCAAAAGACAAGCCCGTGTGTATAATTGCCGACACGGTAAAAGGCGCCGGCGTTGAATTTATGGAAGGCAATTATAAATGGCACTACGGCGTCGTCGACGATGAAAAACTTGCAGCATGCGAAGAATCGTTGAAAAAATACTATGAAACGAGAAAGAGCGTTGCCGAAAAGGAGGGTAAATAATAAAATGACCGAGTTTATGCCTTATATAACTATGGAGAAGACAAAGACGGCTACTACCGAAAAGTTTGGCAGAGAATTGCAGGCATTGGGAAAAATTCGTCCCGAAATAGTAGCATTGACTGCAGATTTGAAAGGTTCGGTAAAAATAGGTTATTTCGGAGATGAAAATCCCGACAGGATATTCGACGTCGGCATAGCGGAACAGAATATGATAGGCATGGCTGCGGGAATGGCAAAATGCGGACTTATTCCGTTTGCCGCTACTTTTTCCGTTTTTTCAAGTCTCAGGGCGTTGGATCAGATTCATACCGATATATGTTATCAGAATTTGAACGTGAAGCTTATAGGAACTCATGGAGGAACCTCTTTCGCAGTAGGCGGATCCACCCATCACGCTATAGAAGATATAGCCGTTGTGCGCAGTCTTGCAAATATGACGGTTATTTGTCCTGCCGACGGAACGGAGACAGCATTGGCTACGCGCGCCGCCGCAGATACTTACGGTCCGTTTTATATCCGTTTCAACAGAGGAACCGATATGGATATATACAAAACCGAAGATTACGGATTCGAGGTGGGCAAGGCAGTAAAGGTTTCGGAAGGCAAGGATATTACGATAATAGCTTGCGGTTCCTGCGTTTATCAGGCTATTAAAGCCGCCGAAATGCTCGATAAAGAAGGGATAAGCGCAAGAATACTCGATATGCATACCATAAAGCCCATAGATAAAGACGCTATTATTTCTGCGGTTACGGAAACGTGCGGAATAGTTACCGTTGAGGATCACACGGTGATAGGCGGACTCGGCAGCGCGACGGCGGAAGTTCTTGCCGAATACGGAAGGGGCTGTAAATTCAGACGTTTGGGAATTCAGGACAGATTTTCTCCCACTGGTGCACGCGACGATTTGCTCGCGCTGCACGAAATCGACGCAAACGGAATCGTCAAAAACGTCTTGGAGATGTTGAAATAAGCGTTTGCTTGAATTTTGATTTGCATAATATCGGAGAAAATTTTCTCCGATATTATTTTTGCCTTAAAAGGTAGTGCAAGCTACAAAAACACCTATTATTTGAGGATAAAAGAACATACCGTAGCAAGAATTGCCAGGAAAGCGAAATTAAAACAATGGAATAAAAGAATGTATTTTCCTTTTCCTTTCGGATCTGCAAATATATATTGTCTGAACGTTATCAGACTT
>JBJFAO010000053.1:0-3345 GCA_051887955.1 Christensenellales bacterium | reverse complement strand
AATCCCGAATCAGCATGTCGGGGTGAATGCGTTCCCGGGTCTTGTACACACCGCCCGTCACGCCATGGGAGTTGGGAGTACCCAAAGTCGGTGCACTAACCGCAAGGAAGAAGCCGCCTAAGGTAAGACCGATGACTGGGGTGAAGTCGTAACAAGGTAGCAGTATCGGAAGGTGCGGCTGGATCACCTCCTTTTAAGGAGCAAGGAAACTTGCACTTAGTCGAGGTTGGGCGAAAAGCCCGATCGCTCAAACGGGTAATGCCGTGAGCATAAATATATATACGACAGGTTATTTTTGTTTTTTCTCTTTCCGTTTGGCGTACACTTCCTAAAAAAATAAAAGCACTCGCACGGGTGCTTTTTTTGTTTGATAAGTATATAGGCAAAAAGAAAAAACCTGCATAATAAATAATACCGACGCGTGAAACGGGGAGAAAACGGAATAAATATCCGTTTTAAGAATAATTGTAAAATACGGCTAAAAAACTATGAAAAACCGTACAAAAGTGATAAAATAAATATATGAAAATTTTATTTGCGTCCGATATACACGGCAGTTTATCGGATATGGAAACGCTGTTAAAGAGAATAAAAGAAGAAAAACCTGATTTTATAATGTTTCTCGGGGATTTTTGCGGTTATTCTGAAAACGAAATATTCGGAGAAGCTTTCGGAAAAATAACCTTTCCTTATTCGTATCTGAGGGGCAACTGCGACAACGGGGAAGTCCTTACGCGGCACGGATTATGCGCGGAAGCTTATACGTGCGTGGAAAAATTCGGAGAAAAAAGGGTATTCGGCACTCACGGACATCTTTATATATACGGCGGTCTTCCCGTAGGAATGGAAAAGGGAGATATATTCGTCAGCGGACATACGCACGTGCCGGTTATTTTTTATAGGGACGGAATAACGGTAATCAACTGCGGAAGCATGGCTCGACCGAGAATGAGCGAGACGAAGACATATGCCTGTATAGAGAGAAACAAAGCATATATAAAAAACGGAGAAACGGGAGAAATCGTCAAAGAGGCGGAGATTATATGAAAAAAAGTGCGTTTGCCGGAAAAATGGCGTTATTGTTAGCCACTATAATATGGGGAACGTCGTTTTTCATACTCAAAAACACAATAGACGTATTGCCCACGTTTTTCGTGCTTGCCGTCAGATTTTCGTCAAGCGCAATAGTTATAGGATTGATTTTTATCAAAAAAATCATAAAAATCAATAAAAAAGTACTGTTACACGGCTTGCTTCTCGGTTTTACCGTAGCCGGGGCGTACGGTTTTCAAACGATAGGATTAAAGTTTACGACTCCGGCAAAAAATGCGTTTTTGACTGCCGTTTACGTGGTGCTCGTTCCCTTTATGGGATGGTTTATGTTGCGGAAAAAGCCGAAAATAAACAATATTATTGCGGCGGTATTGTGTATAGTCGGGATAGGCTGCGTGTCGTTAAACGGAAAATTTTCTATGGGAATAGGGGACGTGCTGACGCTCTGCAGCGGAATTTTCTATGCGTTACAGATAATTTTTACTTCTAAATACGCCGTTGACGACGATCCGATGCAATTACTCTTTATAGAGCTCGGCGTTATAGGAATAATTTTCTGGATTGTTTCGCTCTGTTCCGAACGAATTCCCTCTTCGATTACGTTCGAAGCGTTTTTACCGGTTATTTATCTTGCGCTTATCTGTACCGCTCTTGCGCAGATGCTGCAAATCTTAGGACAAAAACGAACGTCGTCCAATTCCGCTTCGATAATTCTCAGTCTCGAATCTGTTTTCGGAACGCTGTTTTCCGTTATTTTTTATAAGGAAAAACTTACTTTACAACTTATAATAGGATTTGTTATCATATTTATAGCGATATTGACGGGCGAAATTGACTGGACGGGAGTATTTAAGAGAAAAAATGGCGAAAAAAAGCAAGAATAACAAAAAGACCGTAATAATAATCGTCGCGATAGTCCTTTCGGCTGTTATCGCGCTCGTTCTGGCGACGCTTCTCGATTATTCCGTTTTGTCTTTGGGAATAAAAATAGCGTGCAGTCCGAGGAAATTATCATATCCGACCGACTATGAAAAAATAGAACAATCGACGGAAGCAAAGTACGACGTAAGTTACGGAAGTCAATACGATAACGGATATTTCGATCTCTATTATCCAAAAAATCTGACGGAAAACAGACCGCTTATCCTGTATATTCACGGCGGATATTATTTGGGAGGAGATAAAAAGAGCGCGGAACCGTATTGCAGAGCCCTGGCGGCGGAAGGATACGTCGTAGCCAATATGAATTACGCTCTCGCGCCGAAATACAAATATCCCGTTCAGCTGAAGCAGGTAAACGAGATACTTGGATATTTGTCGGATAACAGCGCGGAATATAAAATAGATCCGAGCAATATTTTTATAGGCGGAGATTCCGCGGGAAGTCATCTTTCCGCTCAGGCGGGAGCTTTTTATACCAACGATTCTTTGGCGGAAAAAATCAATATTAAAAGAAGCGTCGACGGCAAAAACATAAAAGGATTGCTGTTGTTGTGCGGTTTTTACGATACCGATACGGTAAAAGAATGCGAGTTTCCTTTTTTCGACGTGGCGATGTGGGCGTTTACCGACGTAAAAAATTATGAAACGTATTCCAGATTGGACGAACTCAACGTCGTAAAAAACGTAACGGCAGATTATCCCGACGCTTTCGTAACGTGCGGAAGCGACGATCCGTTTTATACTCAGTCGCAGCTTCTCGTATCCGTGCTGGAAAAAAACAAGGTCGTAGCGGAGAGTTATTTGCCGGTATCGGAAGAAACGAAATTAGGACACGAATTTCAGAGAAAATTCGAGATAAAAGAAGCTAACGTCGCATTTGAAAAGGTAAAGGAATTTTTGAAGGAGCGCACCGAAAAGAGCGACGGGATTTTATCGAAGGAAATACACGCCGATTTTGCATTGAGTAACGGCGCGACGTTCGACGTGCTTCTCGACGCAAAAAGCGCGCCGGAAACGGTGAAGAATTTTATCGCGTACGCCGAAGCGGGGTTTTATAACGGTACGGTATTTCACAGAATACTGTCGGGAAAGGTCGTTCAGGGGGGAGGATATACCGTAAAAGACGGAAATTATTCGTTAAAACCGCCCGCTTTTGACTCTATTAAGGGAGAATTTTCGTCAAACGGTTATTTTAACAATTCGATAAGTCACCTCGCCGGCGTTATAAGTATGGCGAGAACGGGAGAAAAAAACAGCGCGACGAGCCAGTTTTTCTTCTGTGCGGCGGATTGCAGCTATTACGACGGCGAATACGCGGCGTTCGGAAGAATAATAAATGCCGACGGAATA
>JBJFAO010000052.1:0-3381 GCA_051887955.1 Christensenellales bacterium | reverse complement strand
CATATCGTGACAGCGCGACCGAACCCGTCATCAAAGGCAATTTTTGGTATATAAAGGACGGCAAAGCGGCGATTTGGGATACGAGCGGAATTCCCGGAGAAGAACCGGACGACCAGCCCCAGAAGACGCTGAAAATTCTTTTTATCGGAAACAGCTTTACTTATTACAGCGACGTTCCTTCCCTTTTTAGGCAAATAGCGGGCGGAGCGGGAAAAACCGTTAACGTCGAATCGGTTACCAGAGGAACGTGGACCTTGGCTAAATTTGCCGATCAAAACGACGAAGAGGGCAAAAAGGTACACGAAAAATTAAATTCCGCCGACGATTACGACGTAGTGGTATTACAGGAACACAGTACCAGACCTATAGACAATTACGCAAGCTTCCTTGACGGAGCTAAAGCGTTGAGGGAAAAGATAGTAGCTACGCAGAAGTCCTGCAAAATTTATCTCTACGCGACCTGGGGATATCAATCGGGAGCCGACTCGCGCGGCATAACTATTCCGCAGATGGAAGAACGGTTGCGCACGGCCTACGTCAACGCCGCTTCCGAATTGGGGGCGAAAGTTTGTCACGTAGGCAAAGCGTTTACAAAAGTTTATACCGATTATCCCGAAATCAATTTATATTACGAAGATAACAAGCATCCGTCCTTATCCGGAGCGTTTTTATCGGCGTGCGTTCACGTGGCGACGATTTTAGGCGTGGATCCGCGCAATTCTTCGTTTACGGGAGGACTCGACGCGGCTACCGCAACCGTATTGAAAAACACCGCATACCAAATCGTTTTGGCATAAAATATAAGATACATCCGTGAGAAAAATATCAAAGCAAGGAGGAAATGCTATGAAAAAACATGCATTGGCAGCGTTACTTGTTGTGATCGTCTGTTTAGTGACGGCATTGTCGGCTTGTACAGTGCTCGAAAAGCTGGAAAAAGACGTTCAGGTATCGCTCAAAGTCGGCGAAGAGACGTGGGGACCTTATACGGTCAACACGTTTAACAATGCGATAGTCCCCGAACCGGAAGCGCCGGCAGGCAAAATGTTTTACGGCTGGACGAACGACCCCGATTGGCAAAGTAAAAACCTGTTGGAGGTCAGAATTTCGCAGAACAAAGGACTACTTCGTTTCGACGACGTAAAGGATATCCTTAACGGTTCGACGGCAATTACCCTTTATCCCGTGTTCGGCGATATTCCGCGTCACGACATAGCTATTGCGTGGTACGATAAGGAAAATACCTCGGGATTAAATCAAACGGTAATGGATAGCTTTACCGCAGCTTTGCGCGCTTACCTTGTTTCCGCAGGCAAAAATCCCGACGAAATGGATATCGTAATCAGAGGATATCAGGGCAACGTAGGCACTACTTGCACAAATATTAAAGCCGACGGCGATATCGATATTATGGTAGGCTGGTCTTCCGCAAGCAACCTCGAAGGCACAGGCGGTCTTAAACCCGGAGCGGACTTCTTGCAAAACTACGGCAACATTACTTTGACCGGAGGAGCGAAAGCCCGTTATGCGGCGAGACTTGGCGACAGCGAGTTGTGTAAAGACGTATACGCTTGGATACTGAGTACCTACGGCGGAGCAGGCGCGACCAAGGATTACGACGTGGCGGACGCTCCCGTAGATCCCGATCCTGAGCCCGTTCCCGATCCGTCGGAGCCTTTGGTAATAACCGATACTAAGCTCGTCGTTTCCATCTGGAACAACACGTCGGGAGCATGGATTACCTCTAGTCAAATCGATTTGTTAAAGGCTGATTTCCAAACGTACCTTACCGGTCGCGGAGTCGACGTAAGCACGCTCGATATAACCTGGAGAGTAGAAACCGACGTAACCAACGTGGCAAGTCTCGTAGCGGCGGTTAACGCGGCGGGCGACGTGGATTTCGTTCTTGCTTGCGGCAACAACGTAAACAGCAGCGGCAACCTGACTAATCTCGAAAAATTGCAGATAGCGGAAACTCCGTATATGACGGCAGGCAGATTTATCGCGGTACTCAATAAGGACAATCCCAGACAGCTTGCAAAGGTATTGTACGAATTTATTGCCAACCAAAAATATCCCGAGCCCGAAGCGCCCGTAGATCCCGATCCGACACCTGATCCCGATCCGACTCCCACTCCCGTACACGATTTGGTAATTGCCTGGTACGATAAGGAAAGTACTTCGGGATTAAATCAAACTATAATTGATAGCTTTACTTCGTCTTTACGCGAATATCTCGTTTCTCAAAGTAAAAATCCCGACGAAATGGATATCGTGATCAGAGGATATCAAGGTAACGTAGGCGATTCCTGCGCCGCGATAAAAGCCGACGGCGACGTCGATATTATGATAGGCTGGTCTACCGCGAGCAACCTCGAAGGCACCGGCGGCATGACTAAGGGTACGGACTTCTTACAAAACTACGGCAATATAACCCTTACCGGAGCGCCGAAAGCACGTTATGCGGCGAGACTTGGCGACAGCGAGTTGTGTAAAGACGTATACGGATGGATACTCACTACCTACGGCGGCGCGGGCGCAACCAAAGACTACGACGTTAACGATTTGGTAATAACCGATACTAAGCTCGTCGTTTCCATCTGGAACAACACGTCGGGCGCATGGATTAACGATGAGCAAATCGCATTGTTAAAGACCGATTTCGAAGCGTATCTTACCGGTCGCGGAGTCTACGTAAGCACACTCGATATAACCTGGAGAGTAGAAACCGACGTAACCAACGTGGCAAGTCTCGTAGCGGCGGTTAACGCGGCGGGCGACGTGGATTTCGTTCTTGCTTGCGGCAACAACGTAAACAGCAGCGGCAACTTGACAGATCTTGTAAAAACGCAAATAGCGGAAACTCCGGATATGACGGATGGCAGATACATAGCGGTTCTGCACAAGGACTCTCCCCGACAGCTCGCCGTATTGTTGTACGAATTTATGAGCGGCAGTACTTTTTCCGCATAATTTATAGGAGGTAACGTAATGTACTTAAAAGCTAAATTATTAAAAGCGGCGGCTATATGCAATTACGTATTTTCTGCGTTGTGGTTTATCGTAACCGCCGGATTCTTCGCTTTGTCGAATAATTTGTATTGGATGTTCCTCGCGTTTGCGTTGACGACGCTTTACGTAGGATTCGTTATCGCGTCGGTAAAAGACAGGATGACGAGCGTGGAGCTTACAAAAAAAGAGAATATTAAATTGCTCGTATGCTGGATACTCAGTATACTCTCGCCCGCGTCGTTCGTGTTGTGCGCGATTGCTTATTTCCGTAAAACCGAAGACCAACCTACCGAAAGAAAAAAGGTAGTGAAAGAAAAAACACGCGAAGCTGTTTCCGCTCCGGCTACGAAAAAAGAAAAAGTAAAAGCG
>JBJFAO010000051.1:0-17342 GCA_051887955.1 Christensenellales bacterium | reverse complement strand
CGGCGTATCCTTTCCTCTTCTCGCAAAGGTGATACGTACTTTTTAACCGCCTTTTTTTCTGTGGCCGAAATTTCGTTTATTTCGCGTTTGGGGCGCTCGGATATGTAAGTTTCGTATTCCTTATACGTACCTTCGAATATTTTTACTTCGTCGTCGAAGACGAGGAGTCTGTCGCAGATTTTGTTTATGAAGTATCTGTCGTGGGATACCGTTATTATGCTGCCCGCATAATCGCGCAAGGTATTTTCGAGGGCTTCCCTACCCGCCGCGTCGACGTGATTGGTCGGTTCGTCGAGAATAAGAAGGTTCGGTCGTTTGCGCATTATTTTACACAGGGCGAGTCTTACCTTTTCTCCGCCCGACAAGTCGTTGACCGTCTTGAATACGTCCTCTCCCGAAAAGAGGAAGGAGCCGAGAGCCGTTCTCGCCTCGGTGTCGGACAGCGAAGGAAAATCGTTCCGGAAGTCGTCGAGGACGGAAAGAGAGGAGGAGCTTTGAGTCGCCGTCTGGTCGAAATATCCCGTTTGCACGTGCATACCGAAAGTAAAATATCCCGACAGGGGCGGAATGATGTTCATAAGGGTACGGATAAGGGTGGTTTTACCGCAGCCGTTATTGCCGATGACGCCGAGCTTTTGTCCGCGCGTAAGGCGGAAGGATATTTTGCCGAGAGGACGCTGTTTGTCGTAACCGAAAACGAGGTTTTCCGCGGTAAGAACTTCTTTTACCGGCTCTTTTTCGGGTTGGAAGGAGATTCTGAAAGCGGGATTGTCGTCGGATTGAGGGGCGTTGAGATCGCCGAGCCTTTTTATCTGGCTGAGCTTTGCCTGCGCCATCGCCGCTTTTCCGGCTTTGTATCGGAAGCGTTCCACGATTTTCATGAGACGTTCGGCTTCCTTTTTTCTGTAGGAAGCGTCGCGGAGCTGCGTCAGATATTTTTCCCGTTTCTGAACGGTAAACGCAGTATAGTTTCCGTTGTATCTCGTCGTTTCGCCGTATTCTATCTCGTATACGACGTTGACCGTTTTGTCGAGGAACATTCTGTCGTGCGAAACCACCACGAAAGCTTTTTTGTAGCCGGCGAGATAATTTTCCAGCCATTCCACGGCGGGTACGTCGAGATGGTTGGTGGGTTCGTCCAGCAAAATAAGGTCGGGCTTTGACAATAGCAATTTAAGCAGGGCTATTTTGGTGCGCTGACCGCCCGAAAAGCGGGAGAGAGGGACGGTTTTGTCCTCTTCGGAAAAACCGAATTGTTTCAACGCGGTCAGATATTCTTTTTTATAGGTAAAACCGCCGAGGAACACGAATTTTTCGTGAGCGGCGGAGTATGCGTCGGCGGTTTTTTCGTCGGCGGTTTTTTCCAGCGCGGCAAGCAAACGTTCGGCTTCTTTTTCCGCGGTCAGAACCTCTTTATATGCGGAAAGAATTTCCTCTTCGAGAGTCCTGTCGTCGTCTTTTTCCGTCTGATTGAGGCGTCCGATTACGGGCGAGCCCGATACGAAGAAGCCGAAATCCTCTTCGCCGACTCCTTTTACGAGCTCCGCGTCGCCCGTAATAGCTTTCAAAAGAGTGGTTTTGCCGCAGCCGTTTTTGCCGACGATTGCGATTTTTTCCTTGTCGCGCACGCAAAAATCTATACGACTAAGCACCGCTTCGCCGTTGTATTCGACGCTCCCGTTTACGATGGAAATCTGCATATTCGCCCTCGGAAAAATTTTAATTCAAACGAACGCCGCCCTTAGCGGACGGCGTTTCTTTTATACGTTGAAGCGGAATAAAACCACGTCGCCGTCCTTAAAGACGTAGTCCTTTCCTTCGCTTCGCACCTTGCCTTTTTCTTTTGCGGAAGCGTAGCTGCCGCATTCTATCAGCGTGTCGTAATCCACCACTTCCGCCCTTATGAAGCCCTTTTCGAAATCGGAGTGTATTTTTCCCGCCGCTTGCGGCGCCTTCGTTCCTTTTTCTATCGTCCAGGCCCGCGTTTCTTTTTCTCCCGCGGTAAGGAAGCTTATCAGACCGAGAAGAGAGTAGCATTTTTTTACGAGCTTATCGAGCCCGCTTTCCTTTATTCCCAGCTCTTCCATAAACATCGCCTTTTCGTCGTCGTCGAGCTCGGAAAGCTCCTCTTCGAGCTTGACGCAAAGGACTACCGTTTCGCTTCCTTCCTTTTCGGCGTATTCCTTTACTGCTTTTACGTAATCGTTGTCCTCTTCGCCTTCGCTTACGTTGGCGCAATAAATTACCTTTTTCGACGATAAGAGAAAAAGACTGTCGACGAAATCCTTTTCGTCTTTGGTAAACTCCACGCTTCTTGCCGGCAGTCCCTGCTGCAATGCGGCGTCTATTTTCAATAAAATATCCAATTCTTCGCGATATTTTTTATCTCCGCTCTTCATTGCCGTTTTCGTCTTGTCGATACGTCGGGAAAGAGCTTCCATATCGGCGAAAATAAGCTCTAAGTTTATGGTTTCTATATCGCGTACCGGATTTACGCAGCCGTCCACGTGAGTAACGTTTTCGTCGTCGAAACAGCGTACGACGTGGACTATGGCGTCCACTTCTCTGATATGCGAGAGGAATTTGTTGCCGAGACCTTCGCCTTTGCTCGCGCCCTTAACCAGTCCGGCTATATCGACGAATTCTATCGTCGTATAAACGGTGCTTTTGCTCTTGTACAGAGCGGAGAGCTTGTCTATTCGTTCGTCCTTTACCGCCACGACGCCCACGTTGGGTTCGATAGTGCAGAAAGGATAGTTCGCCGCCTGCGCGCCCGCTTTGGTGAGGGCGTTGAAGAGTGTGCTTTTTCCCACGTTGGGGAGTCCTACCACGCCTAATTTCATTTTTGTCGCTCCTTTGATAAGTGCATAAATTATACACCGAAAACATACCTTTGTAAAGGGTTGAGGAAGACATGAACGGATTATTGCAAGGTTTTATTCTCGGTTTGGTGCAGGGGTTGACGGAATTTTTGCCGGTATCGTCCAGCGGACATCTGTTGCTTCTGGAGCATTTCGGAGTGGGAGAGGAGAGCCTTTTCGTAAATCTCGCTCTCCACATCGCGACTCTTTTGTCGGTATGTATAGCTTTGCGAAAGGAACTGCTCGAGGTAATAAAAAATCCCTTCGGAGAAGAGATGCGTTTTTTGTTGCTGTCCGCCGTGCCCACCGCTCTCATAGCCCTCGCGATAAGAAAATTCTGTCCCTTAGAAGCCGACATGCTTCCGTTTTTCTTTATTTTGACGTCGGCGGTATTGATTTTACCGAACGTAATAAAGAGAAACCCCGTACCCTTGACGGGAAAAACCTGCATAAAAGACGCTCTCATAGCCGGAGCCGCGCAGGGAATAGCCTGCTTTTCCGGTCTGTCGAGGAGCGGAACGACTGTTTCCTGCCTCGCTCTGTGCGGAGTAGAGGAGAACAAGCGGGCAAAGCTGTCCTTTCTTATGTCCGTTCCCGTAATATTGGGGAGCGCGATAGTGGAATTTGCCGGCGGCGGCGCGAAGAACGTGGACGTATCCGCGTTGATAGTCGGAGCGGTAACGGCGTTTTTAGTCGGACTTGTCGCGATAAAAATCTTTATAAAAATCGTCGAAAAAAACAAAATGTGGATATTTTCTATTTATACATTTTTGCTCGGAATAGGCTCTTTTGTGACAATGTTCGTTTTATAAAATATACATTTCGTCGCCGAGCGGCGTAGCGACGGATACAAAAGAAAGCGGGTATGCGAAATATGTCGAAAAAGAAAAATCAAGCCGTAATGTGGAAAACCGCGAAATTTCTTAGTTATCCACAGCCGGTTGTGGAACAACTGTGAAGAAACCTGCAAAAACAGTCTATTTTCGACAAGTTTTTAACGAATAACAGGCAAAACAAGCGCATTTATCGTTGTGGATAACTATGTGGATAAGTGGAGGCGCAGGCGCGGTCAAAAACGAAAACTTTATTAACGGGCGGTTTTCGGGTATCCCAAAGCGCACCGTAAGGGAAATTCGCAGCGTAATTAAAATCGGCGAAAAAATAAAAATAAGACGGACGGTGAAAAAATCCGCCGTGCATACGGAGGTAATCTTATGAATAAAAAATCGGTATCGGAATGCGGCGGAAATGCGGCGAAATTGCATTTGGTCATATTGAAGAAAAAGCGAATTTTAGTCGCGATTTTATGCGTTGCGATATGCTGCGTTTTTGCGCTGGGAGGAGTGGGAATAGCAAAAGCGTCGGGAACTCCCGTCTACAAATATACGGTGGTAATAGATCCGGGACACGGAGGTATGGACGGCGGCGTGGTGGGCGCGGGAGGCTATAAGGAAAGCGAATTCAATCTCGCTATGTCCAAAGAGCTCGCGCAATTTCTGACCGACGCGGGATTTCGCGTAGTGCTGACGAGAGAGGACGAAAACGGGCTTTACGACGAGGGGGACGTCAATAAAAAACGCGCCGATATGGAAAAACGGAAAGATATAATAGTAAAAACCAATCCCGATTTCGTAATCAGCATTCACGCCAACAAATTTCCCGGCGATTCGAGGAGGGGAGCGCAGACGTTTTTCGACGGAATGAGTAACGACGGAAAAGAGCTCGCCGAAAATATACAATCGGGACTCAACGCGCTCAACGCAAAATACGTCGGGAAGGAGTTTTCCGCGTTGAAAGGGGATTATTTTATGCTGAAATGCACCCGCAAGCCTTCCGTTATCGTGGAATGCGGATTTTTAAGCAACGCCGAGGACGAAAAGCTGTTGTCCGACGGGGAATACAGAAAGCGACTCGCTTTCGCGATTTATAGCGGAATAGTGGGCTATTGCGAGGTATAAAAAAATAAATTTGACAGAAAAAGCGCGTTTGCATATAATACATATGAAAACATTTTCGGAGAACAGCGGTGCAAAGGTGCAAACTTGTCGTAAATACGTTGAGCGGCAACGCGGACAATTTGAAAAAACTCGGCGACGTCGAGAGCTTTCTTAAAGAAAAATACGACGTAAATACGATATTTATAGACGAAAACAACGACGTAAGCATAAAGGACGAGGCGTACGACTGCGACGTTCTTGCCGTGTGCGGAGGGGACGGAACCCTCAATTCCGCCGTAAACGCCGTTGCCGACAAGGGAATCGATCTTCTGTATTTTCCCTGCGGCACGCTGAACGACACGGCTAAGAATATGCGTCTGGCAAAAAAATTGTCCAAAGGCAATCGAAGGATACGCTACGTCGATATGGGCAAAATAGGGGATACGAAATTCGCATACGTTCTCGCCGGCGGCACGTTTACCGAAATCGGCTACGCCACGCAGATAAAGCACAAAAAGCATTTCAAGCTTCTTGCTTATCTTTTTCAGGTTTTTAAGACCTATCGTATTCATCGGATAAAGGCGGAAATCAAAGTAAACGACAGAATAATTTCCGACGAATTCACGCTGATTATGGCAATAAACTGTTCCCGTTGCTTCGGTTTCCGGTTCAATAAAAGATACGTTCACAACGACGGCAAAGCTCAGCTTCTGCTGATAAAGAGTCCGCCGCATAACGGTATTTTGGGGAAAATAGAAATATTTTTCCCCTTTTTTAAGGCGTTTTTTATGGGGTTGCGCAACGAAACGGACGGAAAAATTCTGAAATTTATAGATTTTACCGACGCGGAAATCACCGTTGACGGGAGCGTTCCGTTTACGGTTGACGGCGAAAAAATAATTTTGACCGACAAAAACGAACTTCATATTCTGCAAAAAGACCTCAAACTCATCGTCTATTGACGTTGATATATCTATAAAAATTTATCGATAAACCGTTAAAAAACGCTTTACAAATTTCGCGCGCTATTGTATACTCTTATCAAGTATTTATAATAATACGGATTCCTTGCTACCCGCGAGGGTAGCCATTTCAGACCAGAAGGAGGTAAAAATGAACAAATACCAGTTATTGTACATCATCGATAACGGCATCGGCGACGAGGAGAAGCAAGCTGTCGTGGATAAGTTTTCCGCGCTGATTGAATCCTTGGGCGGAACTGTGGACGCAGTGGAGAAGTGGGGTACCCGCAAATACGCATATCCCATCAACTACAAGAAAGAAGGCTACTACGTTCTCGTCAAGTTTACCGCAAACGCGGAAGCTCCCGCGGAGATCGACCGTCAGATGAGAATAAACGATTCCGTTGTTCGTCAGATGATAACGAGAATTTAACAAGAAAACATTTTTTTAGGAGAGGAACAATGAACAGAGTATTTCTTATCGGAAATTTAACTAAGGATCCCGAAGTTACCGTTACTTCCAACGACGTTACCAACTGCAGGTTTTCCGTTGCGGTCACCCGTCGTTACAACAGCGCCAGCGGAAATAAAGAAACCGATTTTTTCACCGTTGTGACCTGGCGCGGACTCGCCGACAACTGCGGAAAATATCTTCGCAAAGGAAGCAAGGTGGGAATATGCGGATCTATTCAGAATAAGAATTACGAAGCCGCCGACGGGACGAAGAGATATTCCACCGAAATCGTGGCGGACGAGGTTCAGTTCCTCAGTTCCCGTAACGACGCGGAGGAAGTAAACGAGCTTCCCGAAGCGTCCGCAACAAGGGCGTCGAGACCGGAATTGAAGCCCATCGAGGACGACGACCTTCCTTTTTAACAACCAGAGTATCAGAGGCGGAATAAACCGCAGGAGGTAAAATGATTAAGAACAACAAGAGCGCAACCTACAAACGCGCCCCGAAGAAAAAAGTATGCGCTTTCTGCGCCAACAAGGTAGAAGACGTCGACTACGTCGCGTTGGTTAAGGATATGGAGAAAAACAGCGACAAGAGTTTCGACCGCAACGGCGACAGACGTCCCCGTTACGTAGCCGAAAACGGAAAGATTATTCCCCGCAGAACGAGCGGCGTTTGCGTAAAGCATCAGAGACTGCTTGCGCAGGCCGTCAAGAGAGCGAGAATAATGGGACTGCTTCCTTTCAAGGGAGAGTAATCCCGATTTTCGGTATCGACCGCAGAATGAAAAACGTCCGTATGCGCGGACGTTTTTGTTTTGTCGTATAAAGAGCGAAAAAAACTATTTTTCGTATTTTTTGAAAAATGCAATCAAAGCGTCGGTGGTGCTGACGCTTTCTTCCCATTCGGGATTGATGACGGAATAGACGTGCTCCAGCTTGTGTACCGATTTTTTATCGATATAGAAAAGCTCGTGGGGGACGTTTCTTTCGGTAAGGAGCTTATCGAAGGCAAGCACCTGCGGGCGCATAAAGTCTCCGAAAGAGGTGTTCAAAAACACCGGAGGCAAAACCGACAAATCCATATTGCGCAGAGTGGCGGTTTTGAGATATGGGTTCTTTTTCCAGTCTTTTCCGAAAAAGAGTTTGAATAGGTATCGTATTACGGGGAGCTTGACTTTCAGGAAAAATTCTACGTCGGCAACTCCGCAGGTGAGAGCGAGCGCGCGGAATTCGAGATTTGTTTTCATATTCAATTCTTCGCGCAGTTCTTTGTCCCCGTTTATCGCAAGACACATCGACGCCATATGCGCTCCCGCGCTGTCGCCGGTAAGGAATACGTTGGAAAGGTCTCCGCCGTAATCGGCGATATTGTTTTCCACCCATTTGAAAGCGGCGAAGCAATCGTCGAGCAACGCGGGGAAAGTTCCTTTTCCTTCTTCGGTAATCAGGCGGTAGTTTATATTGACTACGCAGTAGCCGTATTTTGCCAGCCCCTGACAGTAGTGGGCGTTTATTTCTTTTGTTCCGTAAATCCAGGCTCCGCCGTGAATATCGATTATTACGGGGAGTTTTTTGCCTTCGGGGATATCCGCCGGACGATAGACGTCGAGCAGATGATATACGTTGCCGTCGTCGAGATAGGGTATATCGTAGTCGTTGACAAGCCCGTCGAACGGCGTCTTGGAAGCCATGCGCGCGGCGTCTTTTTTGCCGACGGCTTTAGCGAATAAATCGATTAGTCTTTTACTTCTGCACATATCTTTCTCCTGATTTTTTAATAATTTTATGCTAAAACAATTTTACGGAAATGTCAATATACATTTTTTGCGAAAGGGCGAGGCATATTGACCGACGGGGCAAAATATGCTATCCTTATATAGATTCCGATTTCAAAATTCCGGAGGGAGTATGAGTAAAACGAAACTTATTGGCATAATAGGCGTCGTCGTCGCTATTGCGTTCGTCGCGGGGTTCTGCGTTTTTGCCTATTTCGGCGCGCAGTCCGACGTCTGGGACGGCGAAAGTCTGCAGTCGCATACAAAGGGCGCGATTTACGATTATCGCTATTATAAGAAAAACGTAAAGCACGATAAAGCCATGATTCTTATTCCCGGACTTATGGCAAGCTCGTTTTACAATCCCGAAACGGAAGAGCCCATGTGGGGCGTGGACGGGTTCGGTAATCTCGCCGTCACCATGATAAAACAGGATACTCAGGAAAAAAGGAGCGCGTATTTCGATTTCGTAATCAACAGCTTAAAATGCGACGAAAACAACGTTCCTTTGATGAGAGAAAGGGTAGCCACGATGAACGATCACGACGGATACGGCTCGTTCGACGGAATGAAATATATTTACGACTTGGTATTCCCCGTTTACGGCGACAGGTACGACGTAGTGGTGTGGCAGTACGATTGGCGTCAGCACAATATGGGCAGCGCGGCGGAATTGGAAAAATTCGTCAACTACAACGGTTGGAAAGAGGTAATGTTCTTTACCCATTCCATGGGCGGCGTGGTTGTCTCCAATTTCCTTGCGCGGAGCGCGGTCAATCGCGAAAAGACTAAGCTGTTTATGCCGTTTGGGTGCCCGTTTTTCGGTTCTATGGACGCCATAAACAATCTTTTTGAGGTTAAGGACGCGGACGGATTGATGAATCAGCTTTTCAATATGGTGGGAGCGTACGCGCAAAGAGAGTTCTCTCTCGTCGACGTGGCGCGCACTCTCGCGAGCGTGTACGAATTGCTCGGTTTTCCCGCTTTCGACGACGCCTGGTATTACGATCCGGCTTCTCCCTACTACGTGGGCGCAGGCGGAATGATAGGAGACGGAACAAGGTATTTCGACAGTAAGGGTATTTACGAGCTCGTGTGCTCGTACGATTGGTCGAAAAGGTCGGACGGATCCTTGATGCCGGCGGTAAAAAATCTTATCGATTATCAGAACAGGCTTTACGTGGACGACGGGAACGGGAGCAGGGTGTTCGTTTCCGAAACGGTGCCCACCGAATATATAGTGGGAATAGACGTGGAAACCACCGTCGCGGTGACTGTCGATTCCGAGGGCAGAATAACGGGAAAAACGAAATCTCTCTGCGGAGACGGGACGGTGCCTGCGTACAGCGCGGCGGCGGGACATTCTTTAGACGATCCGAGAGTGCACCTTGTATACGGCGTTCAGCACGGACCTCTCGCCAACGACAATTTTCAGGCGACCAAAGAGCAGTCGGGACTGAAATACGTGCTCGGAATATTGGAAAAATACATAAAATAAATCGATTCGGGCGGAACGGAAAAGATACAGTCCGAAAAACGCGCCCGTTTTTAAGAAAAAACGCCGAAAAACCGTATTCTTTCACGTTCGGAAGGGTACGGTTTTTTTATGTTTCGGCAAGGAAAAAAATAATATTGAAATCGCGTGAAAATAGTGTTATAATTATAATAGCTTTTTATTGGCAGTAAGGAAGAGTATGTCGAAGAGAGGATTTTTATCAATAACCGTCTTTGCCGCGTTGGTTGTCGCGACGCTCGTATGCGCGACGTTCTTTTGCGTTTCGGCGGAATGCGCGTACGCGGAAAAAATCCCTTACGTTATTGACCTCTCCGACGTTACCGTAGCCGTGAACGATACCTCCGTCGCGGTTTATTTTACCGCCAATCCCGATGAAAAAATAAAATACGCTTTTACCTGGACAACGGCGGAGGGAGAAAAAACGGAAATCAGCGACCTGCCGTATTTATCGGGGATAGAAAACGCTTCTACGGAGGGAGTGAAGATAAAGCTATTCAGAGAGGAAGACGAAACGTATTCCTATGCGGAGGCGTCCCTTTCCGCGGTAGTCAAGAACACCGACGCCGCGATAGTAAAGCTTCCGGCGGGACAAAAGGTAGAGTACAACGGTTACGCGCAGGTTTTCGAGGGAGCCGTTTTTATGCGGAACGGCGAGGTTGCGGAATTAAAAGGCGCAGGTTTGTACGTAGCGAATATCGAATACGGGACGTTTACCGTTTCGGCTACGTTTGCGGTCGAAAAAACCAAGGTGGTGGTAGCTCCCAAAAACGTGAGCGTTAAATACGGAGAAATAATTTCCGCCGAAGAAGTCGTCGTTTACGGCACGGTGTCGGACGACGAAAAAAAGTATATCGCCGACAATACCGTTGTTTCCGCGGTCGGATTGACGGAGGACAGCGGGGTAGGGACGTATATTCTCAGGGCAGAATACGGCGGAGTAAATTCGGATAACTACGACGTAGAGGAAAGAGACGGAGCTTATACCGTCAGAAACGCCGATTTCGTTGGATTTACGTTCGACGACGTGAAAGTGCTTTACGACGGAAAACCGCATAAAGCCACGGTCAAGTACGACGAAAGCGTATGGGATAAAGCGGTTGTGGTTTATACCGTGGGAGAGGTTACGGAAAAGGGAAAGTACTTTTGCAAAGCCACGATAAAGCAGGACAATTACAACGAGCTCACCCTTACCGCGTATCTTATTATTATGGACAAAACTCTGCAAAGCAACAACGTGGGCAACGTCGTTTCCATAAGCTCGGAAGAGGGCTTCGATCCGACGTATACCGTTTCGGCGGTAAAAAACGTCGACGAGTCTCTCGCAAAGAAAGCGGACTTACTTTGCGAGGAAAACGAGACGACTAAAGACGTAGTCATAGGGGCGTACGACGTACAGTTAAAGGACGGCGACGAAGTAGCTTACGTTCCTTACGGAAACTATACTATAAAAATGGCTTTGGACGGGGTGACCGATCCTTCCGGCGTGCGACTTTTTACGTATATAGGGGGAGAGCTGAAGGAAACCGAATATACCTTTACCGACGGAAAATTCGTTTTCACGGCGAACGGAACGACCGGTTTCGTCTTTATAGGCAAGGAGAAAATAGCGGCGGACAACAAAGCCGTCATAATCTATTGCGCGATATTTGCCGTCGTGCTGCTTTTTATCGTGTTGGCGATATCGCAGGCTTTCAGGGACAACGGCAAAAAGAAAAGGAAATGGCGTAAAAAACACGGCAGGTGGGCGTAAATGAAAAAAACTGTTTTCAACGGAATAATGATTTTTGCATTGACGGCGCTGATAGCGATAGCGGTCGTTCTGTTCGCCGCGACCGCCGAAGACGTAGCCTTTGCAGAGGGACTGTCGTTTGAGGACGGATACGTAAAAAGCGTTGAAAAAAATTATAACGGAAAGGCGGAAACGATTACGGTAAAGGCGGCGACGGACGAAAGCGCGGAATACGTCTGGTACAGGAGAGAAGAGGGGGGCGAGGTCAGAGTTGCCGACGGAGATACCCTTTCGGTAAAATATCCGTACGACAGCGGCGCGTATTTTTGCGTCGCGACGACTTCGGGAGCGAGCGCGCAAACCGACGACGTGACGATAAACATATACAAGGCGGAAATCACCGTGGCGATAGACGACAAGTCGGTGCTTTACGGCGACGGAGAAGCCGTTTTGAGCTACACGAAAAAATCCTCTCTCTACGGGGACGATACGGAAGAAGAGCTCGGAATAAGCCTTTTCAGACAGGAGGGAAATTCCGTCGGGAAATATGTAATCGGCGGAACGTCGGAAAGCAGGCTTTACGCGGTAAACTTTATTAACGGCGTATACGAAATAAAAAAGAGAAAAATAGTCGTCGACGTAGCTTCTCTCGACAGCGTTTACGGAGAGAGAACGGAAGAGCTTCTCTACGGCGTGCGGTCGGGATACGAATTTGCTCCCGGCGAGGACGAGGCGGATCTCGGGATAGTCCTGAAAAAAGAACCCGGGACGGACGCGGGCAGGTACGCCGTTACGGGCAGCTACGATAACGACAACTACGAAGTAATCTTCACTCCCGCCACTTATACGATAAAACCGAAACCGACGAGCGCAAGACTCGCGGGGGTAAACGACCTTGTCTACAACGGAAAAGTTCCCGACATAAAATGCGAAATAATAGGCGAAGCCGCGTCGATGGGAGTTACCGCGATAGTCTCTTTCGACAAAGCCGTAAAAAACGCCGGAGATTACGTTGCGTACGCCCGTATAAGCAATAAAAATTACGAATTCGACAACGGGGGAGTATTCCCTTTCAGCATAAAAAAAGCTCCCCTTATAATCAAGCTTGCGGATATCGCTTACGCCAATCCTGCGGTAACGCCCGTGTTCCGTTATTCGGGGTTTGCCGAGGGAGAGGACGAAAATTCGCTTACGGAAAAGCCCAGAGTGGATTTTCCCGTCTCGGCGGGAGAATACGAGGTGACTCCTTACGGAGCGCAAGGGGACAATTACGAAATTACTTATGCCGCGGGCAAAGTAACGGTTTATAAGTCCCAAATTCAGGCGGAATGCGCGGTGTTGACAGGCGCGTTTTTGCCGGACGGGAATCTTGTCGTGACTAAAGTAAGCGGGGTGGAAAATTTCGATAAATTATATCGTAAAACCGCCGTCGCGTACGAGATAAACGCCGGAGGAAGCGTCGCGGGAGAGTACAGCGGCAAAATAGAATGCGAAAAACTTTTTCCGCTTTTCTTGCGCGCGTGCATTGTGGACGGTAAGGGAGAAAGGCACAAGCTTAACGGTTTTACCGTAAATAACGGCTATGCGGAATTCGTCGCAGACGCGGAAGGAACACTCGTAATATATTATGACTTTATATTGCCTGCGATAATAATATCGTTGGTGGCGGTAATAGCGATAGCGGTGGCGATAAAGGTAGGAAGAGATCGCAAAAAATACAAAACCGCCCTTGCCGTACAAACCGCCGCGGTAGAACTTGCCGACGAAGCGAGAAGAGAAACAAGGGACAGAAACAGGTGAAAGGAGTGAAATATGGAGTTTTTTAATCAATTCGGTTTGCTTTTTTCCAATATGGAATGGTACGTTATCGTTTGCGTGGTGGTCGGACTCGTGCTTTTGTTCGTGGAGATGTTTCAGCCCGGTTTCGGAGTGTTCGGCATCACGGGCTTCGTCCTGGTCGCGCTCAGCGTTATTTTAAGGGCAATTTTTCATCGCCCCGACGACGACGTTTTGATGCAGGTTTTTCAATTTTTACTGTTTTATTTAATAATTGTGGGAGGAGCGTTCATACTTTTTTTGGTGGCGAACAAAAAGAAGTGGCTGAAAAAAACTCCTTTTATGCAGGAAGAAACCGCGGTTTCTCCCGAATACTCGGACGGAACGCTGGACTTTAAGTCCCTCGTAGGGAAGAACGGGAGGACGGTTACCGACCTGCGCCCCGTCGGCAAGGCGGAAATAGAAGGAAAGGTATACGACGTCGTAGCGGAAAACTTTTTTATTGCGGAAGGGAGCGATATAACGGTCGTAGCTACGGAGGGGTCGAAAATAGAAGTAAACGACAACAACAAAATTAAGGAGGCAAAATGACAGCATTGATTTCTGCGGCAAGCGTTGCCGCGCTCGTAGTCGGTATCGTATTGATAGTGGTGGCGATAATAGCGTTTTTCCTTATCGTGCCTATGCCCACGTGGTTCCGCGCGTTGGTTTCCGGCGCGCCCATATCCATGGGAAAGCTCGTGGGTATGCGTTTGAGGAAAATAAAAATAGGAATGATAGTCGAAGCTTATATTACCGGTAAAAAGGCGGGTTTGAACATAAATATAAGCGAATTGGAAACGCACTATATGGCGAAAGGAGACGTGGTAAAGGTCGTCAACGCCCTTATTTCCGCGCACAGCGCGAATATAGAGCTCAATACGAGGACGGCTATGGCGATAGACCTCGCGGGGCGCGACGTTCTCAACGCGGTTAAGGTAAGCGTTAATCCGAAGGTTATAGAAACGCCCGTAATAGCGGCGATAGCAAAGGACGGAATAGAGCTTCGTTGCAAGGCGAGAGTTACGGTAAGGGCAAATATTTCCCGTCTTATCGGCGGCGCGGGAGAAGAGACCATAATAGCTCGCGTCGGCGAAGGTATAGTCACGACGGTAGGCAGCGCGGTTACGCACAAAGACGTGCTGGAAAATCCCGATCGTATTTCTAAAACGGTGTTGCAGAAGGGACTCGACAGCGGAACGGCATTCGAGATACTCAGTATAGATATCGCCGACGTCGACGTGGGAAGAAACATCGGCGCGCAGCTTCAGATGGATCAGGCGGAAGCCGATAAGCGCATAGCGCAGGCAAAGGCGGAAGAAAGGAGAGCCATGGCAGTGGCTACCGAGCAGGAAATGAGAGCGAAGACTCAGGAAATGCGCGCCGTGGTTATCGAAGCGGAGGCGGAAGTCCCCAAGGCTATGGCGGACGCGCTGAGAAGCGGAAAGCTGGGAGTTATGGATTACTACAACATGCAGAATCTTCAGGCGGATACCAATATGCGCAACGCTATAAGCGGTACCGACGTAAAGAGCGAAAAGAAGGAATAAAATGAGCGAAAAAAAGCCGTCCTCAATCACGATCATCCCGCCTGCGCGACGGGGAAGCATCGCCACGAAAAGGCGTACGTTTCGGGTAGCGCGGGAGGAGAAATAACGGAAGGGTGCAAGGAGCATTATTACGAGAGAATAGTGGCGGAGACCGTTATGGACGAAATGACGTCGTCGGCGGACAATTTGAAAAAATACGTTATCGCGAGCGAAATACTTTCCGCGCCGCGATGCAAGAGAAGGTATTGAAATTATGAGAAAAGCCGGTATTTTTTTGAACGTATCCTCTTTTCCCGGTCCGTACGGGATAGGGAGCTTGTCTTCCGACGCGGAAAAGGTGCTGGACGAATTTGCCGTAATGGGCATAAAGCTATGGCAGACTCTGCCGGTAACGGCTCTCGGAGCGGGATATTCTCCGTATAGCGGAGCTTCCGGTTTTGCCGGCAATATCCTGTACGTCGATCCGGAAAGGATGGAAGGAATGGTCACCCCGGAAGAAATTTCCGCCGTAAAATACGACGGAGAAATATATCTTACCGATTATCCGTTCGCGGCGGAAAAGAAGCGTTGGATACTCGAAAGAGCGTACGGCAGAATAGGCGAAAAGGAAAGAAGCGAAATGGAAGCGTTTCTTAATAAGCATGCCTATTGGTTGCCCGATTACGC
The DNA here is from genome assembly GCA_051887955.1 of Christensenellales bacterium. Lineage (GTDB taxonomy): Bacteria > Bacillota > Clostridia > Christensenellales > DTU072 > CAG-1782. The sequence goes on along the minus strand of JBJFAO010000051.1, from coordinate 2,075 downwards.
CGTATATATGACTTTGAAGGAAAAAAACGGCGGTAAAGAGTGGGCGGAATGGTGCGACGAAGAAAAGATTTACTCTAAAAAGCTCTGTAAAAAAGTACGCTCAGAGATGAGCGAGAGATTTTATTTCCACGTGTTTTCGCAATACGTTTTTTTCCGGCAGTGGGAAAGAATACGGGAATACGCCCACGGCTACGGTATCGAGGTTTTCGGCGATTTGCCCATATACGTAAACTATGACAGCGCCGACGTATGGGCGCATACCGACTTATTTTTACTTGACGGCGATTTGCGTTGCAAAAAGGTGGCGGGAGTTCCTCCCGACTATTTTTCCGAGGAAGGGCAGCTTTGGGGCAATCCGCTTTACGATTATAACGAGATGAAAAAATCCGATTACAGGTGGTGGGTTGAACGGCTGTCGCACGCATTGGAGCTATACGACGTGGTGCGGATAGATCACTTCCGCGGTCTGTACGAATATTGGTCCGTTGACGCGACGGAAACCACCGCAAAAAACGGCACGTGGGAAAAAGGTCCCGATATAGGTTTGTTCGAGGCGTTGAAAAAGCGCGTAAAAAATCCGAAAATCGTCGCGGAAGATTTGGGAATCATCGATGAAGGCGTCAACGATTTTCTGAAAAGGTGCGGTTTTTACGGAATGAGAGTAATGCAGTTCGGGTTCGACGGCGACGCGCATAACAGACATCTTCCGCACGAATACGTACCCGAATGCGTAGCGTATACCGGCACTCACGATAACGATACCGCTCTCGGCTGGATGCTCGGACTCGACAACAACACGTTAAGGCAGGTGTTCGAGTACATAAACTGCGACGGAAGCTACGGTTGGGCGAGCGGAGGCGGAAAATGCAGAGCGACGAGGGCGTTTATAAGAAGCGTTTTTGCAAGCTGCGCCGAATGGGCTATCGCTCCTTTGCAGGATTTATGCGGATACGGCAGCGATACGAGAATGAACGTGCCCGGAAAAGCCGAAGACTGTTGGAGGTATCGGACGAATTTTTCCGCGATAAACAATATAGATCACGAATTTATAAGAAATCTGGTGAGGATATACGGACGTTGACGCTGGTCTGTTTTACGCAGGGACGCCCCGACAGCGACGCCTTTATACGGGCGACGTACAGAGTATTCTGCGATATAATCGGAGTCGGGGAAAAGGAATTGAGTATAAATAGGTCGGGCAAACCGAAGTTTTCGCCTGAAAAAGACGCGCCGTATTTTTCGCTGTCGCATAGCGGAGAGTATACCGTTTGCGCGATGAGCGACAAAGAGGTCGGGATAGATATACAGATAAAAAAGGACGTTGACGCCGAAGGTATTTCCGAACGGTTTTTCGGCGAAAAGGTTAATTCTGACAGATTTTTCGACGAATTTACAAAGGGAGAAGCAACGACGAAAAGATACGGCGTAGCTTTGACGGAGGGGCTGTTGAAAAGAGAGGGCAAAAACTATTATTTTTTCAACGGCTATTCTCTGGCGATATGCGGAGGAGACGCGGCGTTTTTTTGCGAGATAAAGAATGAATTGTAAAAACTACGATAAAATAATGCGGGAAAGGATAGAAAAGCTCGACGGCAAGCCCGCGCTGTATCTGCATAGCTGTTGCGCTCCCTGTTCCACTACGTGCATAGAGGAGCTGTATCCGTATTTTTCGTTGACGATAGTATATTATAATCCCAATATCGACGAAAAAGAGGAGTATGAAAAGAGGGCGGCGGAACAAATCCGCTACGTAAGCGAGGTTTACGGCGATTCGATAAACGTTATCGAAGAAGGATGGCAAAAGGAAGATTTCGATAAAATCGCGTCGGGAAGGGAGCATTGCCCCGAGGGGGGAGAAAGGTGCGCGGAGTGCTATCGGTTGCGGTTGGAAAAAGCCGCGTCGTATTGTAAAGAGGGAGATTATTTTGCCACGACCTTGACGGTCTCGCCCTTAAAAAACGCCGAAAAAATAAATCAAATCGGCGAGAGCATAGAAAAGACGAGCGCAGGGATTTATCTGCCCACCGATTTCAAGAAGAGAGAGGGCTATAAAAAAAGCGCTGTTATATCGGCGC